>JBASZP010000515.1:0-6342 GCA_049660965.1 Daejeonella sp.
TAAATATTCCTTTTTGTTAGTGTCCTCCCGGGATTTAATATCCAGCACATTAACGTTATTTACCTGTAATTGCTCAAAAGATTTAATGTATTCTACCCCAACAATATCAGGTATTTGTGAAGCTGTAGTGATTACTTCGACAACAGAAGCCTCTGCTTTGGCAGATTCAACAATAATGCGCTTTAAAATTCCCCGTTCAAAAAACTTAATGTAGTGCGGGTGACTTATATTCTCATTATAATTTAATGAACTCCCCAAATCAACAGCGCCACCAATTATAACAAGCTTACCCTTAGGAACCATAATTAGTTATTAACGTTTATATTTTAAAAAGCTCAAAGCTAAAACCTCATGATTAGAAATATAAACTTTAGCCTTTAAATTTTTCCACAAAAATACCTATTAATATAATCAATCTCATGAAATTTTACAATGAAAATAATAAAGTTGATCCCGATAATCCTGATTTTAACAGAAACTTTATATATTCAGCCCGGGTTTACTAAACCCTTTAATTACACACAACCCATTCAGACTAAATTAAACAAATGAAAATTCTTGGAATACAGGTTTTAAAAGGGCCTAATATTTGGTCTATCCGCCGGAAAAAATTGATACAAATGCGACTTGATCTTGGAGATTTAGAATTACGGCCAACCAATAAAATTCCCGGTTTTAGAGAACGTATTGAAAAACTGATGCCAAGCTTATATTCACATCGTTGTTCGCCCGGACATGAAGGAGGATTTTTTGAGCGTATTGACGACGGAACCTGGATGGGCCATGTGATAGAGCATATTGCGCTGGAACTACAAACGTTAGCAGGAATGGAAACCGGTTTCGGCAGAACCCGCCAAACCAAGACTGAAGGAATTTACAATGTGGTTTTTAATTATGTTGAAGAAAAGGTAGGCGTTTACGCTGCTGAAGCCGCGGTAAATATTGCCGAAGCCTTAATTGAAGGCAAAGAATATGATATTGAGAATGATATCATCACCATGAAAAAAATGCGTGAACGCGAGCGTTTCGGCCCCAGCACAGCATCTATTGTAGATGAAGCCGTTGCCCGTAAAATACCTTACATCCGCTTAAACTCCAGTTCGCTGGTACAATTAGGCTATGGAAAAAATCAAGTACGTTTCAGAGCTACCATGACGGATAAAACCAGCAGCATTGCCGTTGATCTGGCAGGTAATAAGGATGAAACTAAACGTATTTTACAAGAACAAGCTATTCCCGTTGCAAAAGGATTAACCATCTCATCCAATGAAGGATTAGAAGAAGCCTTGCGTGACGTGGGTTTCCCGTTGGTTTTTAAACCCTTAAACGGTAATCATGGTAAAGGAGCAACCATTAATGTTAAAACCAGAGAAGAAGCCAATGAAGCCTTAGAATATGCTCAAAAATATTCCCACAGGGTTATTGTAGAACGATTTATAACAGGTCATGACTTTAGAGTATTAGTTATTGATAACCGTATGGTTGCCGCTGCCCAGCGTGTACCCGCCCATGTAACTGGCGATGGTGTACAAACCATCCAGCAATTAATTGATACAGAAAATCACGATCCGCGGCGTGGTTACGGACATGAAAATGTGTTAACAGAAATTACTGTTGACCGTGATACGCTGGATTTGCTGGCGAAAAAAGATTATACCCTCGAAAGCATTCCCGCAAAAAAGGAAATTGTTTATTTAAAATCTACCGCGAATTTAAGCACCGGCGGAACCTCCATTGATGTAACTGATATGGTGCACCCGCAAAACGTATTTATGTGCGAGCGTATTGCCCGAGTAATAGGCCTGGACATTTGCGGAATTGATATTATGGCCAATAACCTCACCCAGCCCCTAACAGAAAATGGCGGTGTAGTTTTAGAAGTAAACGCGGCCCCCGGTTTCCGTATGCACCTGGCGCCAAGCGAAGGCCTGCCCCGCAACGTAGCCGCACCGGTACTGGATATGCTCTATCCTCCCGGGAAATCAGCCCGCATCCCAATCATAGCCGTTACCGGGACCAATGGTAAAACTACAACTACCCGCTTAATAGCCCATATTGTTAAAAATAATGGTTTCCGGGTTGGCTTTACCACTTCGGATGGCGTATATATTCAAAACTCCATGCTGCTTAAAGGCGATACCACCGGGCCTATAAGCGCAGAATTTGTGCTGAAAGACCCAACCGTAGAATTCGCCGTTTTAGAAACTGCCCGCGGCGGTATTTTAAGATCGGGGTTAGGATTTAGCCAATGCGATATTGCTATACTCACTAATATACAGGAAGATCATCTCGGTATTTCTGATGTTCATAGTTTAGATGATCTGGCAAGGGTAAAACAGGTTGTTGTTGGCGCCATTAAACAAGACGGATGGGCAATTTTAAATGCCGATAATGCACAATGTGTTAAAATTGCAAAAGATGTTAAATGCCATATCGCCTATTTTTCATTAGATGAGAAGAACCCCGTAATAAAAGAGCATTGTAAAAAAGGCGGAATTGCCGCTATTTATGAAAATGGCTTTATAACTATTAAAAAAGGCGATTGGAAGATCAGGATAGAAAAAGTAACCCACATTCCCATCACCTTTAACGGTACGGTTAGCTTTATGACCCAAAATGCATTGGCTGCCAGTCTGGCTGCATTTGTATGGGGATTTAAAATTGAGGATATCCGCCTATCTCTCGAAACATTTATACCCTCTGTAGCCCATACTCCCGGTCGGATGAACATCTTTGACATGAAGGATTTCAAAGTGCTGATCGATTTTGCCCATAATGCCGATGGTTTAAACGGGGTCAAAGATTTTCTGGCAACCCTGGATGCAAAACACCATACCGGGATTATTTCGGGCACGGGCGACAGAAGGGATGAAGACATCAGGGAAATAGGGCGTATTTCTGCCCGCATGTTTAATGATGTAATTATTTGCCAGGAAAGATACCTGCGTGGGCGTACACAACAAAACATTATAGACCTAGTAACAGAAGGCCTAAAAGAAGTAAAACCCGAAATTGAAATAAAGATATTGAACAAAAATACAGATGCATTAAATTATGCTTTTAAACAGGCAAAGCCCGGTTCATTTATCAGCATTGTGGGAGATTCAGTCCATAATGCCATAGAACTGGTTCAAACTTTTCAGGATAAGGAGATAGGTTTATAGTTTTACAATAGTGTTAAAAAGCTATTTAGTCTGTTTTTGATTATGATGTGAACATTGACTATGGACATACTTCTCTATCCTTAACTAAATCTGATTTTTTAAAGATATGGCAACCATTCCACCTCTGGCAGAACGCATGCGCCCCACAACGCTTGCTGATTATGTTGGTCAGCAGCATTTAGTTGGCCCAGATGCTATTTTACGTAGCGCTATTGAAAGTGGTAATCTGCCTTCATTAATATTATGGGGCCCGCCGGGGGTTGGTAAAACTACCCTGGCTTATATTATTTCCGCACAATTAAAACGTCCCTTCTTCAGTTTGAGCGCTATCAATTCGGGGGTAAAAGATATCCGGGAAGTAATAGATAAAGCCGTTAAACTAAAAGAAGAGAATGAAAATCTGCCTGTTCTGTTTATTGATGAGATCCACCGGTTTTCAAAATCTCAGCAGGATTCGCTGTTAGGCGCCGTTGAACGCGGCCTGGTTACTTTGGTTGGCGCTACCACAGAAAATCCCTCGTTTGAAGTCATATCCGCTTTGCTTTCGCGATGCCAGGTTTATATTTTAAAACCTTTAAGTGAAGATGATCTGTTGGAATTATTACATACAGCCATTACAAAAGATGATTATCTTAGCAAAAAGAAAATTGAAATTAAAGAACATGAAGCATTACTACGACTTTCGGGAGGGGATGCCCGCAAGCTTTTAAATGTGCTGGAACTGGTTGTAAATGCGGTAAACAAAGCAGAAATTATTATTACCAATGACCTGGTTTTAAAACATGTTCAGCAGAATATGGCCATATATGATAAGGCCGGCGAACAGCATTATGATATTATTTCGGCTTTTATTAAATCTATCCGAGGAAGCGACCCTAATGCAGCGGTTTATTACCTGGCCAGGATGATTGCGGGTGGTGAAGACCCCTCATTTATTGCCCGTCGCCTGTTAATTTTAGCTTCGGAAGATATTGGTAATGCAAACCCCAATGCTTTACTTCTGGCTAATACGTGTTTTCAGGCGGTTAATGTAATTGGCTGGCCGGAATCCCGTATTATTTTATCTCAGGCAGTTACCTATTTAGCTTCATCACCAAAAAGCAACGCCAGTTATGAAGCCATTAATAAAGCACAGGATTTAGTTGCCAAAACAGGTGATCAGTCTGTTCCCTTACATTTGAGGAATGCGCCTACCAAACTGATGAAAAATATAGGTTATGGCAAAGAATATCAATATTCTCATGCTTATGAAAATAACTTTTCTGCACAGGAATATTTACCGGAAAGCCTGAGCGGAACGATATTATATGACCCCGGAAAAAATGCAGCGGAAGAAAAAATACGTGAGCGTTTAAAGGCTTTATGGAAAGAGAAATATAAGTATTAAAGGTTGTATTCTTTTTCTGCCTTGCCCGAACGTAACCATTCCATTAAATCGGCCACTTTAAAGGTAAAATCAAGTTCGTTTTCCAGTCTGTTACTTCTTACAATCTTCCAGTTTGTTTTTTCTGCTATGAATTGGGGTTTATTCAATCCTGCCATTTCTGCGGCAAGCGTATAAAACTCTTCTTTTGTGGGATGTGATGGTGCACAGACATTATAAATTCCCTGACTTCCGTCGATTTCAATTAAATTTTCGATCAAATCAATTACATCATATTGATGGACCAAATTGACAGGCGCTAAACCATTTGGAATTGCTGTTTTACCGGCAAAGAACCTGCCGGGAAAACGTCCCTGGCCAATTAAACCCGCTAACCTAAGGATTACAACCTGTATTCCTTTGAGCTGCATGAATACGTTTTCAGTTTCTAAGAGTAATTTTCCGGATTCTGTCTCGGGTAATGGTTGATCAATTTCTGTTACAATTGAGTTAACATCGCCATAAACGGAGGTTGAACTTATGAGAATGAGCTTCTTTATTTTGCTCTTTGCTAATAATGGGATTAAATGGTTTACCATCTGTCGGTAATTATTCTGATCATGATTACTTTTTCTCCCGGGAGGAATGGCAATGATCAGTATATCACATCTTATAAATTCTGAAAGCTTAGAAATAGGTGTAATTTCGGAAAAGTGTATGACATAATGGTCGATTTTTAACCTTTCCAGAACAGTTTTCTTCCTATCGGAGGTAGTTGATGCTTTAACAGAATATCCTTTAGAAACTAAATGTGCTGCAAGAGGTAATCCCAGCCATCCGCAACCTAAAATACTAATTACGCTTTTGTTTTTCATATAAAAATGAACTTCAAAAGTACGATGTTGAAATTAATTTCTATTTGGCAAAATTTTTGACTTAACTTTAGCCAAATCGAACTAAATTAGTTACCAAAAAAATTAAAATTATGAGAAGTACAAAGATTAAAATTTCAATCCTGGGTTTAGCAATTGCTACCTCAGCCATGCTATTCCAAAGTTGTAATGCAACCAAAACACAAAAAGGTGCAGCAATAGGTGGTGTTACCGGTGGTGTTATTGGTGCTATTATTGGCAAACAAGCTGGTAATACCGCTGTAGGCGCAATTATTGGTGGCGCTATTGGCGGTACAGCCGGTGCATTTATAGGGCGTAAAATGGATCGTCAGGCAGAAGAACTAAAACAAACTATTCCAAATGCAGAAATTATTCGTGAAGGTGAAGGTATTATTGTAAAGTTTGATTCAGGTATTTTGTTTGATGTGAACAAAGCTGATCTGAAATCCGCAGGTGTTAATAATGTTCAGAATTTAGCGGCTTCATTAAAAAAGAATCCTGAAACCAATATCTTAATTATCGGACATACAGATGATACAGGTTCTTCAAATCTTAATGACAAATTATCAACTCAACGGGCACAATCAGTAAAATCTTATGCAATGGCTCAGGGGATTTCTTCAGCACGTTTAGATACTAAAGGTAAAGGAGAAAATGAACCGATAGCTGATAATTCCAGTGAAACAGGCAGAGCACAGAACCGCCGTGTAGAGATTGTAATTGTGGCTAACAATAAAATGAAAGAAGAAGCAAAGAATAGTAATTAATATTAAGTTTAAATAGTATTAATTCAATTAAGAGGCTGTCTCAAAAGTAAAATCTAAAAAGCAAAGACATCATTTAATTTGGTGTACAATTCAAATGATAATAATTTAATGAAAAAGACCAATTTCTTATAAAGAATATCGGCCTTTTTTATTGA
>JBASZP010000516.1:0-4253 GCA_049660965.1 Daejeonella sp.
CTACTGTACCCCTTATACAAGCGGCCGGCACAGCTAAGGTCTTAACAGCTAAGATCAACGCGGCTACTTCTATAGCTACTATTGGAGCAACCGCTATCAAAGGGTTTGCCGGTGGAGGTTATACCCGGGCGGCCGTGAGTAATGATCCGCAGGGGTACGTAGGTGTGCCTACTATTTTTAACGGGAAGTATTTAGCCGGTGAGGCAGGTAATGAATATATTGCCCCTAACTGGCAATTGCAAAACCCATTTACGGCCAATATTATTGGAGCTCTTGATGCCCTGCGTTTGAAGGGGCCGAGCTATACGGCCAGTGTAGCTAATGCCGCTAACAGTACCGGAGGAAGTACACCACAAAGTGCAGGAATGGATATCAACGCATTAATTGCCGAAATACGGGAGTTAAAGGCGGCTGTAAAGGAAGAGAAGAAACGCCCTGTGATGTTGAACCGGGCTATTTTAGATGATTTTGATGAGCGGGAAGGTGATATCAAAAGAAGCGTTAATTCGTGATTTTTTTTTAAGTTTGGGAAACTAAATTATATGGGAATATTCTTTTTAATTTGTTCTATAATATTATTTTTCTACTTATGCTCTAAGTCCATACCCGTTGTTACACCAAAGGAAACACAGGAAGAACTAAATAATGCTTTAAATAATAAAAGAGAAGCATTTAATTTAAGAATTACTGGAGGATTTAAGAAAGCAACGGAAGATTTATATCCAAAATATGTTTTTATTGATTTTGAAACTAGTGATCTTCCCTATGATTACTCTTTACCCAAGAAAATTACACTTCAGTATTATCCCCACGCGGTGCAAGTTGCCGCAATTATTTTTAATGAAAACGGCGAACAAATAGATGAATATGCTTCTATAATAAAACCACCAGATGAGTGTATAATTAGCAGAGGCTCCATCCAAATACATAGGATAACGAAAGAAAAAGCAGAGGCTCAAGGTGTTTGTATTGACGTATTTCTGCAGTTTATTTCAAAATATTTGCGCCCGGAAACCATTTTAGTTGCACACAATGTTCAATTTGATTATTTGATGTTAAGGGTTGAGGCGATGAGGTTTAACATTAAATTTCCTGCCATTCAAAAGTTTTGCACTATGAAAGGAACAACCCATTATTGTGGCATTTACAAATCATACGGAAGAGGATATAAATGGCCCAAACTTTCGGAGTTAGTAGATCATACTTTCTTCAACGGTCAAAATATACGTAATGTTATGAATTACCATGATGCAGATTCTGATGTGAAATATACTGCCCATTGTTTCTTTGAATTGAAGAATAAAAATTATATTTCGGTTTGATTTAACACATCTGAGTACTTTTATTAAAACAAAAAAACCCGCTACTTGGCGGGTTTTTTTGTTTGGTATTCTTTTATACCTTTTTGAAGTATTTCAATATAAATTTCTTCTAAAGTTTTTTTTATACCCTGATCTTCTAAATCTAATTGAATTCTCTTTATAGTTCTATGTATACCGTCTGGGAGTTGTTTTAAAGTGATTGCTGTCATATTATTTTATTTACTGCAAATGAAGTAAAAAAATAATTATAAAAAAAATTTGCATTTAAATATTTATTACTTACAATTGCAGTATAATTAGTAAAAGAAGTAAATAAAACAAATAAATAAAATATGAAAAAATCAATTGAAAAGTTTTTAGAGTTTAACGGAAAATCCGTTAGTTTTCTAAATGTAGACGGGCAATGGTGGGTAGCCATTAAGCCAATTTGTGAGGTTTTGAATGTTCATTATCAAAACCAACTTGAAAGAATAAAAGAGGATAAAATTTTGAAGCAACTATATGGTGAACACCATATAGTTGCCGCCGATGGAGCCCTGCGGAAAATGGTGTGTTTGCCGGAAAAATACATTTATGGCTGGCTGTTTTCTTTACGGTCGGAAAGTGAAGAATTGGTAGCATTTAAAAAGGAATGCTATGAAGCTTTGTTTGATCATTTCCATGGAGGGATAAGCGGTAAAATGAAAATGGATAAATTACGTAATACGGCGGAGATTGAAAGTTTAAACAAAAAGGTAGCTGAAAAAAATAATAATGACCCTGACTTTATTCGCATGAAAAAACTGGAATCTGAAAATATTGGTATAGGGAAACAGATTTCTATGTATGAAAAGGAAATGGCTAAAGAACAGTTAGACCTTTTCAGGCAGCAATTATCTGATAATTAACCTTAAAGCACATTAGCTGAAAAAGGTATAGAGAATATAAAACCTTATTGCGGATTTTTTATATATAAAATCCGCAATAACAATTAATCACTAAATAATAAAAAACTATGACACAAGACTACGAAACTGTCATTACAGTTGGGGCTGTAAAATATGACTTTAATCTTCCTGAATTTATTTCATTTTATCAGCGTGTAAATGAGAGCTTAGATATAAAACCCGATGAAATTGAAGATCAGATTAGTTTAATAGAAGACTTCTGCCTGGATGGAGCCAATGAGAATTTAAAAGTTTCGGCCCTGAAACCTTTACTGAAATTATTAAAGGAAATGAAGTTGTTATTTGACCAGGTTTTACGGGAAAAAACAATATAAAAAAGTTGCTGTTAACAATCCTGCAAGTTACCGGTTAGAATTCCCTGCCTTTGGCGGGGTTTTCTTTTATACGCTAAAATGCTTGTCAAAATTTGCCATTAAATTGGTTTTACGCTTATCAGTCATTTTTATATAGATCTCTGTTGTTTTTGTGGAATGGTGACCCATGAGGTCAGCCAATGATTTTATATCAGCTCCCATTTCTATCATTAATGTACCAAAAGTATCACGGGCACAATGGTAGGTGAGATTTTTAAAAATATCTACACGGGCCGCAATAAACTTTAATGTTTCATTGATATGCTTATCTGAATACTTAGTAAATAATAAATCTGTGCTATCTTCTATCAATTTCAAAGCTGCCTCAGGCAATGGAATTTTTAAAGTCTTGCCAAATCTTTCGCCTTTTTTCGGTTTAAAAATTAATACATCTTTTATAACCATTGACTTCCGCACCTGGTGTGTATCGGAAATTCTAATACCGGTAAAGCAACTGAAGAGAAAACGCCGCAATACCTCCTGCTGAGTAACCGGTAGTGATTTTTTTCTATATAACTCTATTAAACTGGAGACCTCTTCCTGATCCAGCGCTTCACGCTGGCCATCAACATAAGCGAATTTAAACTGCTTGTATGGATTTTCAGTAATGATCTTTTTTTCTACGGCCCGGTTTAAATATTTTTTTAAGTCCTTATGAAAGCCACAAACTGTATTATGCATTTTTCCATGAGTGCCTTTTGCCCAAACATCGAAACGCCGGATCAGATCCAGATCAAAAGCCGAAAATGGTAATACCGGTTGATCTAAAAAAGTTGTAAAAGTCTTTAAGCTTGAGCGGTGTTGTTTCCAGGTGCTATAACGAATGATAGACTTATTATATAACCAATTAATCTCTGTGGTCATAAAAAATAAAAAGTCCTCGGGTGATCCCTCGCTTTCAAATTGTGAGGTAAAGCTTTCAAATGTTAGTGTTTTATTATGAAGGTAGGCATCCATCGCTATTCTGTTTGCTAAGGACCGGATATGATTTAATTTCAGGTTTGCGGTTTGAACGTCCGGGTCATTTTTAAAACGTGGTAATAAAAGTACCTGGTGACGATCTATAAAGTTTTTATCCCAACGAACATTAATAGAATAATCCTGCTTAACACCGGCTATTCTCATGCGGAAATAAAATTTAACCTGGCCTGTTTTACTAATCCGGGTATCAGGTACCACCTTAAAAGAATCGTCTGATTTGTTTTTGCGACGCATACATTATTTTGTAAGAGAAATGAACGACATCATTTCTGCAATACGCTTTACGCGTCGCAGAAACGGTTTTGATCTTACAACATGCGACAGATTTGCGAACTGAAAAAGGCGTTTTTTGATATTGCCAGAACAGTTTTTTGAAATTTTAGTACGCCCATTAGGATTCGAACCTAAGACCTACGGTTTAGAAAACCGTTGCTCTATCCAGCTGAGCTATGGGCGCATAATAGCACAAAATTATAAAAATAGCACAAAAGCGCAAACAGAACTGTACAATTATTGAATTTAAAATCCATTAAAAGTATTAATTAGATTTTTATTGAATCTAATTCTTTTTAAGTCCAAAACTCTAAAAAGCTTACTTTAGCGGGAAATTAAAATTATGCCTGCAACTCCTCCTCCCCCATCAGCTAACA
>JBASZP010000517.1:0-5249 GCA_049660965.1 Daejeonella sp.
ATATAATGCCAGTATAAACAACGGCCAATGGGAAGCATCCTGCGGTGCAATATTTGACCTGACATCAAATACTTTAAGACCAGATGGCTGGACATCGGCAGATGCAGCGGGTTTACCCATTTTTCCCGGACTTGTAAAATATGAAGAAATTGTAAACGGAGCAATTAACCATCCCATTAGATTTACATTAAATCATTCACTTATTAAAAAAGATGCCTATATCTACCCGGCTACTCATAAAACACCAGTTAGCACGGGTGGGCAATATACATTACCTTTTGGCGCACGCATACGCTTAAAAAGTAATTATGATATTAGCGGTTTTTCAAAAACAAACCAGATTATTTTAACGGCAATGAAAAAGTATGGATTAATATTAGTTGATGGCGGAAGCAATTTATATATAAGCGGTGCACCGGATGAAAGATGGGACAATGAGGATTTACAACAATTAGGCAATGTTAAAGGAGTTAATTTTGAAGTTGTAAAGTTCAATAATCAGTAATATACTTCTCTGTTATTTATAAGCCGGAGTTGATCAAATCAATTCCGGCTTTTTTGTTTTAACTGAGTTTTGTTAATCAGCATTTTCAATTTTTCATCAGACTGTAGTTTCTTTAAAGTTTCTTCATAAGCCAGCCAGTAAATTTCCTCGGCTTTTTTAGTATCAAATACACTAATTTCCCCCAGGCCTTTAGGTTCAATTAATACATCACAAAGGTTACATTTCATTTCCATATCAGCATTAATAGACATGATGGCTGCCCGTTCTATCAGTTTACGGAAATGGGTTATTTTATTAACCTCTGCCAAATGATTACATGCTGAACCAATAATAAAATCGCAATCTTTTTGTAATGGTTCTATTGGAAAATTATTAAGAACCCCGCCATCTACAAACATTTCATTATTAATGATAATTGGTTTAAAAATACCCGGAATAGAACTGGAAGCTTGTATGGCCTGAATTAAGTTACCCGATGAAAAATAAACTATTTTGCCCTGGCTAAAATTAGTTGTGGTTATACTAAGCGGAATTTTAAGACCGGAAAATGAATTATGAGGAAGATATTCTTTAAAAAGCGAAGTTGTATTTTCCATAGATAATAAACCGCTAACTCCAATAGAAGGCCGGATAAACTTAATTAAACGCGTTTTCAAAAACAACTGCAATATTTCGTAAGGGTCAATTCCTTGTGCAAACAAAGCGCCTACAATAGAACCTGCACTGGTACCGCTTATTTTATCAAATACTATTCCCGCCTCTTTTAAAGCTTTTAAAACTCCTAAATGTGCAATTCCACGTATACCGCCACCGGAAAGAACTATCCCTGTTTTCATACTTTTTGATTTTTATTTAGGTTATTTTTGAGAACGGTAAACCCTTATTAATATTACCTGGGTTTATATTTAGATGCGGTTAGTATTTTTTGATAATCAGTATCCTTCATTAGTTCTTGTAGCGTAATATCAGGGTTTTTATCCATGTATTTTCTAACTATTTGCCAACCTGTCCATACGCCTAATTTTGGGGCAGATTCTGAGTTTTCACCAATTCCGGGTGTAAAAGGAGCTTCAGCAAGAAATTTTTGTATTTTCAAATAATCAGTATTAAACAATAAGTCATTTTGTAGAAAATAGGCCCATATATCTCCTTCATTTTTTTTGCACCACTGCAATTGTTTATCAGTATATCCAATTTTTAACGTATCGGCAATGTTGGGCATTATTTCATCCATCATGTACAATATTTTTCCGTTGTAGATCATCTTTGAAATTAATGACCGGTTTTTATCCTCTTCAGGAAACATATCTTCACGAATAAATGCTTCTAAAACACGTGGAGTAATATTATCCGGTGTAAACCGCCGGGATATATACTGAGGTATACTTTGTCGTAATGCCGGGTAAAATTTAGAATCGGCACCTAAAAACATATCTAAACCTATACCTATGTAATCATCACCAACCGGGGTTTGAAACGCGAAGCCTGAAATAAATGAGATTAAGCGTGGTAATTTTTGTTCAGGATAATAATAACGGATATGTTTAAATGCATCCGTTAATTCATTTTGTGTTTTACTCAGACTTGGAAATTTTGCATTTACAGAAGATTTTAATTCGAGGTAATCTTTATTTTGGAGTATCGTTTTTAAGTTGCTGTAATAATTAGTATCCCTAACAGAACCTATTCCAATCATTTTCTCCATATAATCTTCATAAAATCTCCCATATTTTTGCTGAAGTTTTTGGGTTGTGAGAGGTAAATTTTGTTGCGAGATAGTATTCAGATCAATATCAAACCGCTCAATGGGTATATTTAGAACAATATGGCTTACATCAATATTTTTTTTGTGATTACAGGCTAACAGAATAAAGCTAATTGAAAAAAAAATGTAAGTTTGTGCACGTTTGTTAAAATTCATTAATCATTTTATTTAAATAACAGTAACGAAATTATGAAAAAGTACGACAATAAATTTCAAAAAATGCTAACTAAAAAACACCTGCTTATTTTAGCTTTACTTGCAATGCCCTTAATTACACTGGCACAATCCAGAGAAGTAAAAACATTCCAGCTTGGGTTTACCGCTTCACCAAATTTTGGCTGGTTAAGTTTTCAGTCTGATGATAATACGCCTAATCAAAAAACAGATGGATTAAGACCCGGGTTTTCTTACGGACTTTTAGGTGATTTTTCATTTACAGATAATTATTATTTTGCAACTGCCGTAACTATTAGTACCATTAATGCAAATACAACTATATCGGATCTAAGCGAGTATGCTTATAAACTTCAGTATATTGAAGTTCCGTTAACCCTTAAACTTAAAAGTAATCCAAAAAATGGAATACTTTATTACGGACATTTTGGCTTAAGTACTGCTGTAAATATTGCTGCCAAACAAAATTATACTAATATTTCTAGTGATATAGATGCTGCAGATTTCAAAAATAAAAATATTCAGGATGATGTGAATTTACTTAGAGTTGGTTTGCTTTTTGGCGGCGGCGCTGAGTGGAAACTCAATCAAAATTTAAGTTTACAAACAGGATTATCATACAGTAATGGTTTTACAGATGTATTAAGTACAGACGCCAAAGCAAAAAATTCATATATCGCTTTAAACCTGGGAATTTTCTTTTAATATGATCTGAATAAACCTCAACACCCTTTATTGATATTTCTATGAAAATAGCGTTAGCACAACTCAATTATCATATTGGAAATTTTGAGGCAAATACACAAAAGATCATACAAACCATTGAAAAAGCCAGGCAACAGGGCGCTCATTTAGTAGTTTTTTCAGAATTAGCTGTTTGCGGATACCCGGCAGGAGACTTTTTAGAATTTGCCGGGTTTATAGAACAATGCAGTATTTCTGCAAAAAAAATAGCTTCGCATTGTACAGATATCGCCTGTATTATTGGCCTGCCTGTTACCAACCCTAAAGTGGATGGAAAAGATCTGTACAATTCCGCTTACTTTATAGAAAATGGCGAAGTCAAATCTGTTGTAAATAAAGCATTATTGCCTAATTACGACATATTTGACGAATACCGCTATTTTGAACCGGCAACTTCTTTTCAGTGCATTGATTTTATGGGACATAAAATCGCACTGACTATTTGCGAAGACCTTTGGAATATTAACGACAACCCCATGTACGTAAAATCTCCAATGGATGTGCTGATTAATGAACGACCTGATCTGATGATCAACATTGCCGCTTCGCCCTTTTCATACGATCATGATGAAGACCGCATTGCAATATTAAGTGATAATTGCCGAAAGTATAATTTGCCTTTATTCTATGTAAACCAGATTGGTGCGCAAACCGAGCTGATCTTTGATGGCGGATCGCTGGTTTTTGATCATAATGGATCATTATTAGATGAAATGGCTTACTTTACTGAAGATTTAAAAATTCATGAATTTAAAGACGGTGAAGTAAAAGGTTTAAAACCCATTGTTCATGATCCTGAAAGTGATACCAAGCAAATTTATGATGCCCTTATTTTAGGCATTAAAGATTATTTTAGTAAATCCGGTTTTAGCAAAGCGATATTAGGTTTATCAGGCGGAATAGATTCTGCAGTAGTCTGTGCTTTGGCTAGCGATGCTTTAGGCCCTGAAAATGTAATGGCAGTACTCATGCCTTCCGAGTTCTCTTCAGATCATTCCATTAACGACGCCTTAGACCTGGTTAAAAATTTAGGATGTAAACATCAAATCATCCCGATAAAAGAAGCGACCAAGGCTTTTGAAAGCATGATGAAACCGGTTTTTAACAATTTGCCTTTTAATACAACCGAAGAGAACATACAATCACGTTGCAGGGCAATAACCTTAATGGCCATGTCTAATAAATTCGGATATATTCTATTAAACACCTCCAACAAAAGTGAATGTGCGGTTGGCTACGGTACCCTTTACGGCGATATGGCCGGAGCTATCGGCGTATTAGGCGATGTATATAAAACCCGGGTGTATAACTTAGCCGCGTACATTAACCGCAATACAGAGATTATTCCCCAAAACAGTATTATAAAACCACCCTCCGCAGAATTACGTCCAAACCAAAAGGATTCAGACTCATTACCCGATTATGATGTATTGGATAAAATACTATTCCAATATATTGAACTCAAAAAAAGCTTTTCAGATATAACAGTACAAGGTTTTGATGAAGTTCTGGTAAAACGCGTTTTAAAAATGGTTAACCAGGCAGAATTCAAACGCTACCAGGCCCCGCCAATTTTACGCGTATCCCCAAAAGCATTTGGCTCCGGCCGCAGGATGCCGATCGTTGGGAAGTATCTGTCCTGATCCTCAACATTTATCTGAATTTTTCTTCGTCAGCTAAGTTTAATTCCTAATTTGGACGGTATGAAAAAGCTATCAGGTTTAATATACTGCTGTTTTATTTCCGCCCTCTCATTTGCGCAACCCGCCAAAACCGGGATTGCTATTATCCCCGAACCCGTACAGATCATTGAACACGAAGGACGCTTCCATTTACCCCAAAGTATAGTCATTGAAGCAGGTACAGAACCCGGGATCAGGAATGTTGCCTCTTTTCTGAAGGAGCAATTATCTATTCCTACTGGTATCCAAATTAGTATAAGTAAAACTGCGCCAACCGCTGCCATAAAACTACTGTTATATGAAAATGCCGATACTACCCTTGGTAAAGAAGGCTACCGCTTAACTGTAAACCCTAAGAATATTATCATCAGGGCTAACC
>JBASZP010000518.1:0-9164 GCA_049660965.1 Daejeonella sp.
GCTAACAGATCTGCGCCAATATCAGTTCTGAAATACCTTCCGTCGTAATATATTCTGCCGGCATCGGCAGTAGCTGTTTGTACAGCTTCAAACAACGTATCTTTTAAAGAACTGATGGCTAAAACCCGTCCCCCCACGCTTTTTACCAGCCCATTTTCCAACTCTGTACCCGCATGAAACACCATAGAATGTCTTATATTATCAATCCCGGTAATTTCTTTCCCTTTTAAATATTCGCCAGGATAACCACCCGATACGAGCATAATGGTGGCTGCAATTTTAGGAGAGATGATCAGTTCTTTTTTCGCGAGGTTTTCATGGGCGACGCCTAAAAACAGTTCTACCAGATCACTTTCTATTCGAAGGATCACGCTTTCCGTTTCCGGATCACCCATCCGTACATTATACTCTATGACATAAGGTTCATCGCTAACCTTCATCAAACCAATAAATATAAAACCCTTGTAAGGGATCTGGTCTTTTTTGAGACCGTCAATAGTAGGAATGATAATACGTTCTTCTACCTTCTGAATAAACCCGGGATCGGCAAATGCTACCGGCGAAATGGAGCCCATTCCTCCCGTGTTTAAACCGGTATCTCCTTCGCCGATCCGTTTATAATCTTTCGCTTCGGGAAGAATTTTATAAGATTTTCCGTCCGACAGGACGAAAACGGAAAGCTCAATCCCTTTTAGAAATTCCTCAATGACTACGGTATTACCTGCTTCGCCAAATTTGGCATCCTCAAGCATTAATCTCAGCTCATTTTTACCTTCTTCCAGAGTTTCGCAAATTAAAACCCCTTTGCCCGAAGCTAATCCATCGGCTTTTAAAACAATGGGTAATTTCTGGTTTTCTAAATAACTTAATCCTTCCTGTAATGTAGCTCTTGTAAAAGATTTAAACGCAGCCGTGGGAATACCATGCCGAATCATGAATTGCTTTGAAAAATCCTTACTTCCTTCTAACTGGGCACCTTTTTGTTGGGGCCCTATAACGGGGATATTCTTTAAACTCTTATCACTAAGAAAAAAATCATGAATACCTTTTACCAAAGGCTCTTCAGGACCAACTACCAGCAGTTGTATATCATTTTCGAGAACAAAAGCCTTAATCCCCCCGAAATCCGTCGGCTTTAAATTCACATTTTTACCATACATACCTGTTCCCCCATTCCCTGGAGCAATAAATAACAGGGAACAAAGCGGGCTTTGGGATATTTTCCAGGCAAAAGCACTTTCACGCCCGCCGGAACCAAGGATAAGGATATTCATGAAGCAAAGATATTTTATAGAATTGAGATATGAGGCTAAGAAGTTAACAATTTAAATTAAACAAATATCCGGGGTTCTTGAATTTATAATGATTGAATTGCAAAATATTACATCTGCATTTCATATTATAATAATAGTTTTTGATGATGGTTTACATAATTAAGGTTGGATATAAATTATTGGTTCCCAAGATAAGCTAATGAACTATTAATGGTTTAATGTTTCTATATACGTAGGAAGAATAAAAAATTGGAAGTGCTTTATGTTTATCATAGTTTTGTTAATTATATTGATAAAAACTAATCTATATTAGGGTAATATCAATTTTTAAATAAGATTAGATTTTAATATATTTAAGTATAAGATAATGATAACAAATGATGATTTTAGGAAATATTTTTTAGGTTTTAATGTGCTTGGTTGCACTGTTCGAAATAAGGATGTATTTTGCTTTGTTGCACAGGAAGACTATACACAAGAACCAGATTGGGATGATGATGAGCCAGAAGAAGAAGAACTTAAAAAGCGCTTGATAATCTTTATTAGGACTAAGCCGCAGGGGCAACAATGGAGTGCAGCCCAACTTACAGGATTTAATGGAATTCTGATTGGTTTCAGTCCTGTTCCTCCTAAACCTCAGGTAATCGTAGCTGGTGTAAGTGGAGGAATATATGCTACTGGTTCAGGCGAATCTTATATGGAAGAAATCTCTGATATCTATGATAATGGACCTAAGCGGGGAGCAATTATAAAGCTCAAAACAATCGGTGAGCACTTATATGTTTGTGGAAATAACAGATCGGTTGGCAGACGTGATGGTAAGGATAGGTGGTTTGGACACTCAAACCAAATTCCGGAAGCCGAAACATCTATTTTGGAGGGCTTTTCGGACATTGATGGCTTTAATGAGAATGATATTTATACAATAGGCGGCGCCGGAGATGTTTGGCATTTCAATGGTAAATCTTGGAATCAATGTGCATTCAAAAATGAACTTATGTTAACATCTATATGTTGTGCTGGTGACGGAAATGTATATATTAGTGGGCTTGGAGGTAATGTATTTAAAGGTTCCGGTGATAACTGGAAGCAAATCTATGAAGGTGAAATTACAATCCCGTTCAAAGATATGGTCTGGTATGAAGAACGGGTTTGGTGTACTAGTGATTATGGGATATGGACCATAAAAGAAGATAAACTTGAAGAAGCTATCATAAGTTCTGAAGTAAAGATTTGCGCAGGAAATCTGTCTGTACGTGATGGAGTATTGTTAATTGCTGGACATGGTGGTGCAGCATTTTGTCAGGACGGTAAATGGAGTATTATTTTTAATAGCATGACAATGCCTGAAGATGGAAATGACTAAGCAGATATTTCGGAGATTTGGTATTGTATGTTAATGAAAAGGTAGTGTCTCAACTGGATCTAATTAATTTAAGGGAATCCCATCTATCTCCTTAAATCTCATTATAAAATCATATTTTTGCCCTCCAATTATGTCATTCTGGCTTATGTTTTCCAATGGCTTAGTTGTTGTATAAAACACCTGTCCGTTATTGGGCAGACAATTTTTAGGTAATCATAAGATGTTAGGATTTTTAGGTAAACTTTTCGGTAGTAAATCAGACCGTGATATAAAACTTATTCAGCCACTGGTTGATAAAACAAAAGAAGAATATGCTAAACTCGCCGGTTTAAGCAATGATGAATTACGTCAGAAATCAGCGGATTTTAAACTACGTATTCAGACTTATCTGGCAGATATAGATGAAGAAATTGCTGAAGTAAAAGCAAAATCAGGGTCGGATGATCTTCCGATTAATGAGAAAACGCTTTTGTATGCCCGGCTGGATAAATTGCAAAAAGACAGGGATAAAGAACTTGAAAAGGTTCTTTTAGAAATTTTACCCGAAGCTTTCGCGGTGATGAAAGATACCGCCCGCCGTTTTACAGAAAATAAAACCATTGAAGTAACAGCAACACCAGCCGACAGGGAACTTGCCGCACACAAGGCGAATGTGGTGATACAGGGTGATAAAGCGATACATCATAACACTTGGCTGGCCGCCGGTACAGAAGTAACCTGGAATATGATCCATTACGATGTGCAATTAATTGGTGGTATTGTACTGCATCAGGGTAAAATTGCCGAGATGGCAACGGGTGAAGGTAAAACCCTGGTAGGAACCTTACCTGTTTACTTAAACGCACTGGCGGGGCAGGGTGTTCACATTGTAACCGTGAATGATTACCTGGCCCGCCGTGACTCGGAATGGAATGGGCCTTTATTTGAATTTCATGGTTTAACGGTAGATTGTATAGATAAACACCAGCCAAATTCAGAAGCCCGCCGTAAAGCCTATTTAGCCGATATCACTTTCGGAACCAATAATGAGTTTGGCTTTGATTACCTGCGTGACAACATGACATTAAGTCCTGAAAGCCTGGTTCAGCGTAAATTGCATTTCGCCATGGTAGATGAGGTCGATTCCGTTTTAATTGATGATGCTCGTACCCCTTTAATTATTTCAGGTCCCATACCCCGCGGAGATGAACATGAATTTTACGATCTTAAACCTCGTATAGAACGCTTAGTTACCGCACAGAAAAACTTTATCAATGGTGTATTGAACGAAGCAAAAAAATCCATCAATGAAGGTAAATCAGGACCAAATGAGGGAGGTTTAGCTTTATTACGTGCGCATCGTGGTTTACCAAAGAGCAAAGCGCTTATCAAATTTCTGAGTGAATCCGGAATCAAACAACTCCTTACCAAATCTGAAAACTACTACATGCAGGATCAGAACAAGGAAATGCCCAAAGTAGATTCGGAACTTTTCTTTGTAATTGATGAGAAAAACAACCAGGTAGAGTTAACCGAAAAAGGTATTGAGCTGATCACTGCTTCCGGCGAAGACCAGAACTTCTTTGTGATGCCCGATGTTGGGACAGAAATAGCCGAACTTGAAAAATCTGCTTTATCCAACGAGGAAAAAATTGCGAAGAAAGATGAATTAATGCGTGATTTCTCCATCAAGTCTGAACGTATACATTCCGTAAACCAGCTTTTAAAAGCTTATACCTTATTTGAAAAAGATGTAGAATATATTATTGATGAAGGAAAGATCAAACTGGTAGATGAGCAAACCGGCCGTATTATGGATGGGCGTCGCTATTCTGATGGTTTACACCAGGCGATAGAGGCCAAGGAAAATGTAAAGGTAGAAGACGCCACTCAGACATACGCCACCATCACCCTGCAAAATTATTTCCGTATGTACCATAAACTGTGTGGTATGACGGGTACTGCAACCACAGAAGCGGGTGAATTATGGCAGATCTATAAATTAGATGTGGTTGAAATTCCGCCCAATGTAAAAACCCAGCGTAAAGATCAGGAGGATATGGTTTACCGTACCGTTCGTGAAAAATACAATGCTGTTGCCGATGAGATAACCAAATTAACTCAGGCTGGTCGTCCGGTGTTGGTGGGTACAACTTCGGTTGAGATATCAGAGCTGTTAAGCCGTATGCTTAAACTTCGCGGGATTAAACATAATGTACTGAACGCTAAACTCCACCAGAAAGAAGCTGATATTGTGGCCGAAGCTGGTTTATCAGGTACGGTAACTATTGCCACTAACATGGCCGGACGTGGTACCGATATTAAGTTAGGCCCCAATGTTAAAGAAGCAGGAGGCTTGGCTATTGTAGGTACAGAACGCCACGAGTCCCGTCGTGTAGACAGGCAGTTACGTGGTCGTGCCGGTCGTCAGGGCGATCCGGGATCTTCCCAATTCTTTGTTTCGCTGGAAGATAACCTGATGCGTTTATTTGGGTCCGAGCGTATTTCTAATATTATGGTTCGTATGGGAATTGAAGAGGGTGAAGTTATTCAGCACTCCATGATCACCAAATCTATTGAACGTGCCCAGCGCAAAGTAGAAGAAAACAACTTTGGTGTCCGTAAACGTTTATTGGAGTATGACGATGTGATGAATTCACAGCGATCTGTAATTTATGCCAAGCGTAAAAACGCTTTGTTTGGCGAACGTTTGGATGTAGATTTAAACAATACCATTTTTGATGTTGTTGAAGATATTGTTACAGAGTACAAACAGGAAAACAACTTTGAAGGCCTACAATTAGAGATGATCCGTATTTTCTCCGTTGATCCGGAGTTAACGGAAAAAGAGTTTTCTGATCAGAATGTTTCTAATTTAACCGATGAGGTATTTGAAAAAATAAACAGCTTTTATCACCGTAAATCTGAGGCAATTGCACAACAAACCTTTCCGGTATTAAAAGATGTATTAAAGGAACGCGGAGAATACATAGAGAACATTGTGGTACCTTTTAGCGATGGAATACGTTCTTTGCAGGTAGCAACCAACCTTAAAAAAGCGGTGGAAACCAAAGGGCATGAAGTGTTTAAAGCCTTTGAGAAAACAGTTGTCTTAGCTTTGATCGATGATATCTGGAAAGAGCATTTACGTGAAATGGATGAGTTAAAGCAATCTGTGCAGAACGCGGTATATGAGCAAAAGGATCCCCTGATTATTTATAAAATGGAGGCTTTCAGCTTGTTCAAGCAGATGCTTTCCGCGGTCAATAAAGATGTAGTCAGCTTTTTGTTTAAAGGAAATATCCCGTCACAGGAATCGGAAGAAGTGCGGGAAGCCAGGCCACAACCTAAACAGGATATGAGTAAACTGAAAGTATCTAAACCGGAACTGGCACAGGTAGCTAATGGTGTTGCGCTGGATGATACCCGTGAACTACAGAAAACACAACCCATAAGAGTAGAAAATAAAATTGGCAGAAATGATTCTTGTCCATGCGGAAGCGGAAAGAAATATAAAAACTGCCACGGTATAGGTGTAGATTAATCATGAAAAAGATCATATTAACCATTGGTTTTTTAGGATTATTTTTTTGCATTCCCGCATTTGCGCAAAAGTCAGGAACAGTTGAAGTCATAAAAGATCCGCAGATAGACAGCTTAATTGCTAAACGGGCACGTTTAAATAAACCTGTGGGTAAAAGTCCGGCCACTATTTCAACTGCTGGATTTCGGATCCAGTTATTTTCAGGTTCAGACCGTAATAAAGCATTTGCAGAGCAAACACGTTTTAAATCACTTTATCCTAAAATAAATTCCTACATCAGTTATACAGAACCGAACTATAAATTACGGGTTGGAGATTTCAGAACCCGGCTGGAAGCCGAAAAGGTAATGAATGAATTAAAGAAAGACTATCCCACCTCTTTTCTATTTTCAGAAAAAGTTAATCTGAAATAGTTGATTATGGGTGTAAGAGATAATTCGAAACAACATACATCTAAATATCTTTTCTTATAATGCTGGCTGAAGATTTAAAAGATAAAATAAGCCAACTCGCGAAGCAGTTTCATGAAGAAGTTGTAGCAAATCGCCGGCATTTACATGCTAATCCGGAATTATCTTTCCATGAATATCAAACTTCAAATTTTATAGCATCTAAATTAGATGAATTGGGTATAGCTTATCAAAAGATGGCTAATACTGGTTTAGTGGCCTTAATAAAGGGAGCAAAATCCTCTGATCAGATAGTGGCTTTGCGTGCAGATATGGATGCTTTACCTATTCTGGAGCTTAATGATGTGCCTTATAAATCTAAAAATGCAGGTGTAATGCATGCATGCGGACATGATATTCATACTTCTTCTTTATTGGGAACAGCAAAAATCCTGTCGGAGCTAAAAAATGAGTTTGGAGGAACCATCAAACTGATCTTTCAACCGGCGGAAGAAAAACTTCCGGGTGGCGCCAGTTTAATGATTAAAGAAGGTGTTTTAGAAAATCCAAAGCCACAGGCGGTGATAGGTCAACATGTAATGCCCTTAATAGAAACGGGCAAGGTTGGTTTCAGGGCGGGCAAATACATGGCCTCTACTGATGAAATTTATGTAAAGGTTTATGGTAAAGGAGGACATGGCGCACAACCTCAACAAAATATAGACCCGGTTTTGATTGCTTCGCATATTATTATTGCGTTACAGCAAATTGTCAGTCGCATTGCCGACCCGAAGATACCCTCTGTTTTATCGTTTGGTAAAGTGATGGCGTATGGTGCGACAAACATCATACCTGATGAGGTGTATATGGAAGGTACGTTTCGTACGATGGATGAGGAATGGCGGGATAAAGCGCATGAAAAGATGAAAAAAATGGCTGAAGGTATTGCCGAGGCTATGGGCGGAAGCTGCGATTTTAACATTGTAAAGGGTTATCCATTTTTAATAAATGAAGAAATACTGACAGGCAAAGTACGAGGTTTTGCCGAAGAATATTTAGGTAAAGACAACGTTGTAGATCTGGATATTTGGATGGCGGCGGAAGATTTTGCATACTATTCTCAGGTGAGCGATGCCTGCTTTTACCGCTTAGGCACACGTAATGAAGAAAAAGGAATCATCTCATCTGTACACACACCTACTTTTGATGTAGATGAAAACGCATTGAAATTAAGTACCGGATTAATGGCTTATATTGCCCTGAAACAATTAGGGAATTAGATAAAACAACGTATCTCTTAAAAATAAATGGAAGGCATTTTGTTTAGAAAAGCAATCATGAAAAGAATAACGATATGTTTAAGTCTTATTTTAATAACAAGCATAAGTTTTGCCCAGCAAATTCCCCGTTTTAACCCGGATACGGTTCTAACCATTAACATAGATTCCGCGGTAACCATTACCTCTACACGAATAACTACAGAGACTTTTATTAAGGAAATTATTAACGACACGAGTTTTTATACCGCTTTTCATAATATGAAGAAGTATAGTTTTACTGCGGAAAACCGTGTTTTTACGTATGATAAAAAGAATAATATAGAAGGCAAGATCTACAGGAAGATCTATCATAATAATAATGGCCCATACAGGATGGAATTCTTGGAAAAGAAGGATGAAGGTAAGATCTATAAGAAGAACGGAAAATATAATTTGTACACAGTAGAAATGTTCGATTACATTTTCATGAACGCTTACAATTCTGATTTTTCTGTATCCGAACCTGTAACAGGGGCTAAGGGGGAAAGTAATGAATCTTATAAAGACAAGTTAAAGACCTTAATTTTTAGCCCGGGGAGACCAGTAAAAGGAATTCCGTTTATTGGGAGTAAAACACAAATATTTACGGCAAACATGCGCCAGTATTATGACTACACTTTTTTTAAGGGAACGTATTTGGATTCTATTCCTGTTTACCGGTTTAAAATAACAGTTAAAAATGATCTTTCTAACTGGACAAAGAGCGGTTTAATGATCAAAGAGCTGACCACTATTTTTGACCAGCGCAATTTCCAGATCCTGGGGAGGTATGTGGATATGAAATACAGCAACCTGATGTTTGATTTTAATGTGCAGATGAATATTGAACTGGGGTATTTTGATAATAATGAGGTGCTGCTTCCCACAAAAATAAGTTACCAGGGAAATTGGGATGTTCCTTTGAAAAAAGAAGAAAGAGCCAGCTTCCTGATCTTACATAAAGGGTATAAAGCAGGAAAGTAGTTTATTTGCAAAATATCAGGTCTCATCCTTAAACATTAAAATGGGTAAAAAAGGAGTTTTATTGGTTAATCTGGGTACGCCGGACAGTCCTTCAACAGCGGATGTGCGCAAGTACCTGGATGAATTTTTAATGGATAAAAGGGTTATTGATGTTAACCCTGTATTGCGGGCCTTTCTGGTAAAGGGTATTATTGTTCCTTTCCGCGGACCTAAATCTGCTAAACTATATAAGAAGATATGGTCTGAAAAAACCGGATCGCCATTGATGTATTACAGTTTAATGCAGGCGGCTTTGCTTCAGGAGCGTTTGGGCAATGATTACCAGGTGGA
>JBASZP010000519.1:0-4099 GCA_049660965.1 Daejeonella sp.
CAGGCGGGGGTAGGGGTTTACCATAGTGTTCTGCCTGGTTTATACTGTTTCTTGTTCATCTTTAAAGCCATTGATCAGAAAGTTAAAAGCTGTAATTATATCCCAAAGTAGTGGTAAATTCGGTGAACTTAGAGAGTGTCCACCCTTTTAGTATGGAGCGCCATGCTTTGACTATCAACGTCCACCCTTTTAGTATCAAGCGCCATGCTTTGAGCATCAACGTCCACCCTTTTAGTATCAAGCGCCATGCTTTGAGTATCAATGTCCACTCTTTTGGTATCAAACGCCATGCTTTGAGCATCAATGTCCACCCTTTTAGTATCAAAGTTCATGCTTTGAGTGTATAGCTATTCCAGGATTTAGCGACAATCAATTCACTTGTTTCTTCCAGTATTCTATAAAATCTGTCGGAACTGGTTTTTCTAATAAATTAGAATAAATAAACCGGATGGACTCCTGTGTACTATGGCGGTTTTTGGCGCCTTTAAAACCATGGCGTTCGCCCGGGTAGGCCATAAATTCAAAATCTTTATTCAGATCCTGCAGTTTGTTAATGAATTGAATACTGTTTTGCATGTGCACATTATCATCCATTGTTCCATGTACAATGCGTAGTTTACCTTTCAATTTATCTGCATAGGTAATTGTCGAGGTAATTTTATAGCCTTCTGCATTATCCTTAGGAGTATCCATAAAGCGTTCAGTATAATGTGTGTCATACAGACTCCAGTCAGTGACAGAGAAATTAGCTATTCCATGTGTAAAAACATCTGCAGAATAGGTTAAGGCCATAGCAGTCATATATCCTCCGAAACTTCCACCGGTAATTCCAACTTTTGAAGCATCAACATAACCTTTCGATTTTAAAAAATTAACCGCGTCAACATAATCTTCTATTTCATATTTACCCATTTTTCTATAAATAAAATCCATACCGGCTTTTCCTAAATGGCCAGCGCTTCTGTTATCAATAGTTACCTGAATAACGCCTTCTTTAGCCCACCAGTAATTTTGCCCAAGCAGGTTCTTAAAACGGTCATAAACAGTTCCTGCATCCGGTCCGCCGTAAATAGATATCCAAACCGGGTATTTTTTAGCGGGATTAAAATTTAAAGGCAAAGTAACCGTCATAGGCAATTCAAGGCCATCTCTCGTTTTATAATAGATCAGGTCTGTTTTAGGTAAATTATAGTTATCAAATTCAGAACCTTTTGTATCTGTTAAATCACGGATAAGTTTTCCGTTACGGTCTAATAAGGCAGATTTTGAAGGAGTTGAAAGGTTGGAATAAGTAGTTATAAAATATTTACCATCAGGTGATAAATTGATATTATGATCATAATTTCCAAACGTTAAACGTTTTGGTTCACCGCCTTTAAGACTTACCCGATACAGATCAAAACGCGTCGATTCTTCCTTGCGTGCCGTGAAGAATATCTCCTGGGCTTTTTCATCTACTAAAAGTAATTGTGCAACCCGCCAGCTTCCTGAAGTTAATTGCTTTTTTAATTGTCCTTTTAAGTCATAATAATAAAAATGACCCCAACCTGTTTTATCACTTTTTAGAATAAAGCCCGAGCCGTTTTTTAGAAAATACATATCATCAAACCACTCAACCCAGGTTTTTTGTTTTTCTTCATAAATAACGTTTTTTGTACCATCCTGCGGTTTTACAGAATAAACAATTAAATCGTTCTGATCTCGGTTCATCCATTGCATCCATAAAGACTGGCTATCGGCCATCCAGAAAGGCATTCCAAAATATTGATCTTGTTTTGGATTAAAATCAGCCCATATTGTACCTGTAATTCCTGTATTTACAATTCCCATTTTCACTTCCGGGTTTTTATCTCCTGCTTTTGGATAACGGGTTTTTTCCAGATACCCATGCTGTCCGGTTGCCGCATAAATTGGGAACATAGGAACCTGAGAATCATCAAAACGCATAAAGGCAATTCGCTTGCTATCCGGGCTCCACCAAAATGCTTTATATTTTGTCGGACGGCCCAGAATTTCTTCATAATAAACCCATGATGCCCATCCGTTATATATTACATCTGTTCCATCTGTGGTGTAACGGGTTTCTTTTTTACTGACTATTTCTACAGAATAAAGATCATTATTACGGGTAAATGCGACATGTTTACCATCGGGAGACAGGGTTGGGTTTTTTTCTTCAACGGTATCCTTTGTCAACTGTGTTTCTTTACCGGCTGCATCCTTGTATAAAATATCTTTGTTTCTAATTTCAACTGTTGCTTCATTCACTTGTGCAGGCTCAGAAGGAAGAGCTGTACCTGTTTTTACGTCTATAGTAAAAGGTTTACTATCTTTTCCTTCACCACGATATTCTATATAATGTGTGTTATCTGCCCATCCTTTATAAGTTGCAGGCGGATTTATAATTTCTTTGGGAGATTTATTGAAAATTTCTGAAAAAGAAAGATCTTTTTTTTGCGCATTAACAACAAGGGATATTGTTAAAATGGGAGTAAAAAAGGCAATTTTTATAAAATTCATCTTCATTATTAAATATAGTTTGGTTTAAAAAATTATAAAGCTAAAAATTATAGCCTATTTGCAATAAATGTAATAAAGTAAATACAAACATTAATAAAAGAAATTAGAAAGAACGAGGTTAATTTGTACTTTTATAAAACGTGCAACCTAACCTAAGCAATTATAAAGACCTACAGGATTTTGGCAATCTTGAATTACTTGCACACCAGGTAGTGGAGGGTTTTATTACGGGTCTACATAAAAGCCCTTTTCATGGTTTTTCGGTTGAATTTGCAGAACACCGGCTTTATAATAGTGGAGATTCAATAAAAAATATTGACTGGAAATTATATGGCAGAACGGATAAGCTTTTTGTTAAACGCTTTGAGGAAGAAACAAATCTGCGATGTCAATTAGTAATTGATATTTCTTCTTCTATGTATTTTCCGGAAAAAGATTTTAATAAACTGCTATTTTCTGTTTACTCTGCTGCTTCCTTAATGTACTTGTTTAAAAAACAACGTGATGCTTTTGGTTTAAGTTGCTTTTCTGATCATCTGGAGTTTTCTACCCAAGCAAAATCAACAGCAATACATCAGAAATATTTATTTGCAGAATTACAGAAATTAATGACAGCTGATCCCAGGGGTAAACAAACAGCCGTAGCTACAGCTTTACACGAAATTGCCGAGCAAATTCATAAACGCTCTCTGGTTATTATTTTTAGCGATATGCTTGGCAACGTCACTCCGCAAGATCAGTTAAATGATATATTCTCGGCTTTACAACACCTTAACCACAACAACCATGAGATAGTTATTTTTAATGTTTTAGATCATAAGAAAGAATTAGATTTTGAATTTGATAATCGCCCTTACCATTTTGTTGATATGGAAAGCGGAGAAGAACTTAAACTAAACCCGCAAAATGTAAAAGAAACCTATTTACAGCAAGTAGAATCATACCATAAAGAACTACAGTTAAAATGCGCCCAATATAAAATTGATCTGATTGATGCTGATATACATTTGGGGTTTTACCAGTTACTTAATGCCTATTTAATTAAAAGGGCAAAAATGAACTAAGCATTATTTTATTTAAAATCTAACAAATTAAGTTATCATAAATTCCCTGTCAATTAAAAACAATTTCTATTTTCGAGGCCAAACCAGTTATAGCCAATTATGAGATTACCCATAGAGCGCATGCCTCTTAAAGTTTATCCGGATCCAAAGCGTGTAATTGCACGTTTCTTTTTTACTCAGGATGAACGGGCAAAAGAGTTAATTCAACGCGTAATGTCACTTAGTGATGAAAATGTTTTCAGTATTATTTCTCCACTTCTGCAGGAATATTCTAAACGTCATCGTAATATAACTAAAATTTTAAATCGGCATTGTGATAAAGTAAAACGTCTTATTTTAGAACTTGAGATAGATTTTGATGCTATTTTACCCTTTAGAAAATTATTGATCGGTTCTTATTTCACACATGAATATTCTATTGAATCGGCAGCTTTTTTTAATCCTTCTATTATAGAAGATCCGGATCAGACCGAATTAGAAGAAGGTGAAAAGCGTTTAATAATAAGCTTTAGAGC
>JBASZP010000520.1:0-5864 GCA_049660965.1 Daejeonella sp.
GATAATATGCAGACTGATAATTGACAAATATTTAGTCTACTTTTTATAACTTTTTCTCCCGATTTTCAGCTTCTTGTTTTATACTTGTAAAAATGAAAATGATGGAGTTGTGCAACATGCACAAGGGTTTTGCGTCAGGCGGGCTGAAGTGCAAAATTCAACGGTAGTTCTTAGATTGAATATTTGTACTTCGATTTCCCCAACTTCGCAAAGCCGCAAAACGTTAGCGGCAATGCCAAAAAAACCGCAATCCATATGAAAAATTCTTTAGCTTTAGAAGAATTTAGAAAAATTGATTCAATAGATGATACAATCACTGATATAAATCTAATTTCTGAAGTTTTTACCGAGATGATTCAATCTATTTATGACAATAAACCGGAAATAGGCAAAGGAGAAGTTTTCATTGAAACATTATCAATAAAAATATTGCTAACTACACAAAGTATTCTTCAAATAGCAAACGGTTTACTTTTATCTACAACTCAGAAAGCTGCAACGATAAAATGGGTAGATTTTTCTTCAATAAACATTTTAACACGGTCAATAATCGAAGCCTTTTTAACTCTTGAGTATTTATTTTATAATGACATACAAGAATCAGAAAAGAGCTTTCGCTTTTATATTTGGCAATGGTTTGATGAAAAACTTCCCAATGGAATTCACGAATATGCAATTTAAGAATCTACATTATGGCTATTAAAAAAGATAAAGCATACAATAATTTACCTTTACTTCCTCCTAAGGAGTCCTTGGTTGAAACCATTAAGGTTTTAAAACAGGTTAGTAAATCAGCCGTTGCATTGGCTGAATTGAAAGGACTTGCTAAAACATTACCCAATCCTAATATCTTGATAAATGCAGTTGTGCTAAAAGAAGCCCAAGCAAGTTCGGAAATTGAAAATGTAATTACAACACAAGATAAACTATATCAGGCTTTATTCGCAAAATCAGTAAAACCAGATGTTGCAACCAAAGAAGTTTTGCGTTATCGTGAAGCCTTACTAATGGGAACACAATTGATAAAAAAGAGGGGATTCCTTAATACAAATGGCATCATTAACATTCAAAGAGAATTAGAAGAGAATAATGCCGGCATTCGTAAACTTCCCGGAACTGCTTTAGTAAATGATTTAACCAATGAAGTGATTTATACTCCACCAGACAACTATGATACTATAGCTGACTTAATGCAAAATTTAGAAGTATATCTAAATGATGATTCAGATGATATTTCACCTCTAATTAAATTAGCGATTCAGCATTACCAGTTTGAAAGTATTCATCCTTTTTATGATGGAAATGGTAGAACTGGAAGAATAATAAATGTTCTCTACCTGATTTTAAAAGGACTATTAGACGAACCTGTTTTATATCTAAGTTCGTTCATCATAAAAAAGAAAAGCGATTATTATCGTTTACTCCAAGAAGTTAGAACCAAAAATAATTGGGAAGAATGGATTCTATTTATTTTAAAGGGCGTTGAAGAAACCGCAATTGAAACCATCAAGCAAATAAACAAAATCAATACAACATTCAGCGAAACGCAAAAATTGGTTCAGGAAAAGCTCCCTAAAATTTATTCTAAAGACTTAATAGAGCAACTATTTATTCATCCTTATTGCAAAATAGAGTTCTTGGTAATCAATCTCAAAATTGAACGAAAAGCAGCCTCACGTTATTTAGTCAATTTGGAAGAAATTGGCATCTTAAAATCCGAACAAAAAGGAAAAGAAACTATTTACATCAATTCAAAACTCTATAATCTTCTCAAAAAGAGGTGAAAATAACGTGTCCCAATTTGTCTCACGACCTGCCAATCATGTACCAAAATATAGATTATTGGTACATTAAAAAAGAACATGTACCAACTTGGGACCTATTAAAAAGTCTCCGGCAAGGAGATTAAATAGAGGGAAGTAAAGTAATTTCAATGAATGAACTTCTATCAAATCAAATACAACTTTTCAAATCTGTATTCAAAGGCAGAGAAGATGTGTTTGCTGTTCGCTGGGAGAAGGAAAAGAAAAGCGGATACATGCCTGCATATTTTTATGACCCATACATGTATCGGGTACATAAAACGAAAGGCGGAACTTTTCAGAACTTCACTAACAAAACCTATTTAAAACTAACAGACCAAGAAATTGCCAAGCACTTAAACGGAGAGCAACTCATTGGAGTTTATCCATTGTTGCAAGACTCAATTGGCGCAAGTATGCAGCGTTGGCCTGTGTGGGTTGTGTACTTGTGGCATTATATAAGTACTGATGTCTTCTATCCTATCTTCCATTTTTTATAGTTAAATTGGTCTGTTACTGTTGCCATGAGTACTAAATATAAATTCAAAGATCAGAGCCAATTATACTTCGTAACCTCGCTGGTGCGAGCCTGTGGCTTGTTCTTTTTAAACCGCGGCAAGTATACTTTATATGATTGTTTTACAAATGTTGTATCATAGCTATGAAGTTTATTTTTATAGGCTGCTTATCTTCATGTTTGTGAATTCGGATAGTTGCGTTTATATTTGAGTAAGCTGCAAGGCTAAGCGACAAAACAGACAACTAATTACTAAATACTGAAATAATGAAAAAAATAAGGCTTTATGTAACTTTAAGCATTACACTTTTGATTACGACAATTTGTAGTGCTCAAATTAGTTTTAAAACCATTCAAAAAGACTTTTATAAGTTATCAGGAACTTGGGCAGGCTCTTTGACGTATCTTGACTATTCGTCAGGAAAACCTTATACTATGCCAGCAGACATAGAAATTAAAAGAATTGGTAAGACTGACAAATTCATTTTCTCAAACATTTACCCAAATGAAACAAATGCAAATTCAATTGACACAATATCTATCTCAACAGACGGAAAATACATTGACAAGGAATTAGTAAAATCAAGACGTAAGCTACCTAATGGTAATATTGAAATCATTACTGAAGAATTTGGAAAAGACGGGAATGATAATAAACCTGCAACTTTTAGACACACTTACACTTTGGGTTCAACAACATACAAAAATAGAAAAGATGTACAATTTACCGGGGAAACAGAATGGATAAATAGACATGAATACTCATACAAAAAGAAGCCCGGCAGCTAAAATGAGTTTGGCAAAAGTGGGGCTTTAGTACCAGGCTGAACATTTGTACTTTCTATTAGCTTTTGTACTAAATTTGAACTTTCTAAACCCCACCTTCGCCAAGCCTGAAAACGTTAGCGGTCATTGAAACCGCACTACACCAAAGACAATCTGTTTTCCTTGTTGTACTTGGACTTATAATCTAAAGGCAACAAACCAGTTACAAGACTGAATACATCTCTGAAAGCTTTTGCATCGTTGTAACCTACTCCATACATTATTTCGCTGACTGTTTTTCGAGTAGTTTCAAACATCTTTTTTGCTGCTTCAATTTTTACTCTTTGCAAATAATCAAGCGGAGTAAAACCTGTTGCTTTAATAAATCTTCTATCAAAATTTCTTCTGCCAATGCTTAAATCGGATGACAATTTTTCAATGGAGATTTTATTGGGAAAGTTTTCTTCCAGAAATTTTTGAGCCATCAAGATTGCTTCGTCATGGTGTTTTTTATGTCCGTTAAATATTGAAAATTCTGCTTGTAAGTTTCTATCTAAATCTATCTGAAAATATTTTGCACAATGAATGGCGGTTTGCCTGTCATAAAATTTTTCTACCAAATACAATAACAAATGTAAAAACGAATAGGCACCACCATTGGTATAAATTCCGTTTTCGTCAGTAATCAATTGGTCTGTTTGTAAGTTCACATCAGGAAACAACTCTCTAAAATTTTCGGACAAAGCCCAATGTGTAGAACAAGTTTTGCCTGAAAGAATTCCAGAAGAAGCCAGCATAAAACTTCCAGCGCACATGCTTGCTATTTCTGCACCTTGCTTATATTGTTTCGATATCCAATCTATTAACAGTTTATTGTTTTTAGCAGCCGTTTCATAACTGCGAATTAAGGATGCAGGAATAATAATAAGATTGGTTTTATCTATTTCATTAATAGCAACTTGATGCTTTATGGAAAGTAGGTTGTTAGTTAAGAAATCGTTTTTTGTAGCACCAACCAACTCAATTTTAAAAATGGCTTTTTCGTTTTTTCTTGCCAAATAATTGTTCGCCTCGCTAAATACTTGGTATGCACCTATAATACAAGCAATGGTACTCATATTGGTTTGTTCATCTGGAACCAGAATGCTCAAATGTTTCATTTGCTTCTTTTTCAACAAAGTTAAGTAAAGAATTTGTCCAAATCAACCCATCATAAAGTCTATTTTACACCATATAAAAGCAAATTTTAGACATTATTTTTGTGAAATAAAAATTTTATTTAAATGGTAAAAATGACAGCCATCTACAAAATACCAAAGGATGTGGATTTTTTTGAAAAACATTACTTTGAGATTCATATTCCATTGGCAAAGCAATTGCCCGGCTTAATTAAATATGAAATAAATGATGGGCAGATTATGTCTACTACAGGTCATAATGAAACACACCGAATTGCAAACTTATATTTTAAGTCAATGGAAGAAATGATGACGGCATTTCAATCAGAAATAGGGCAACAATGTGCCGCAGACAGGAAAATTTTAGCTTCTAATGAAGAAGTGCAAATTTATTTATATAACACGAATGAAGTTTAATTAATCAATAAAATCAATTAAAATGATAACAACAGAATTATTTGTAAAAATGGTAATTGACAGATGGAATGGTTCCATTGTAAATTTAAATAAACACTTGAATGCAATGACAGATGAGCAATTGCAAAATGAAATTGCACCAGGCAAAAACAGGGGAACTTATCTGTTAGGGCATCTTATTGCAGTTCACGATGATATGTTGATATTGTTGGATATGGGCGAAAAATTATTTCCTGAATTGTACGAGCCTTTTATTAAACAAGCAGATAAAGTTGCTACTCAAACTCCAACAGCTTCTAAATTGAGGGAAATGTGGGAGAAACAAAATAATCTACTTCAAGAAAAATTTGAAAAAATGAAACCCGAAGAATGGGTTGAAAAACACACAGCCGTTACTGAAGAAGATTTTGCAAAAGAACTACATCGCAACAAGCTGAATATAATCATTACCCGAACTTCTCATTTGCAATATCACTCAGGGCAAATGGTGTTACTCAACTAACATAGAACAGCAAATGACAAATCAAAATTTTCAATACAGCTTTAGCACTTCAAAAAACACTAGCGAAGTATTTAAACATTTAATTAATCCTAAAAATTGGTGGGTTGGTTTATTTGGCGAAACAATAGAAGGAAAAAGCGAAGATATTGACGATGAATTTTCTTTCAGAGCAGGGGATGGTATGCATTATTCCAATCAAAAATTAATAGAATTGGTTGCCGACAAAAAAATAGTTTGGTTAGTTACCGAAAGTAATTTATCATTCTTGAAAAATACCAATGAATGGGCAGGAACAAAAATTTGTTTCGACATTGAGAAAGTTGGCGACAAAACCAAAATAACATTTACACACGATGGTTTAATTCCACAAATAGAATGCTATGGCGGTTGCTCCAATGCCTGGACACAATATCTGCAAAATCTTCAAGAACATCTCCAATGAAATATTTAATTCCATTTATTTTAATCATAGCATTGCTTTCTTGAAATGGAAGAATATCAACATCAAATCAAAATAAAAAAATGAACAATACATCAGATAAAAATTATACCACTACAATCATAGTACATAAAGACATCTCCAATGCATTTAATTCCATTAAAAATTTCAGATCTTGGTGGTCAGAAGAAATTGAAGGCAAAACAGACCAACTGAATGAGACGTTTTTCTACCACTATAAGGA
>JBASZP010000521.1:0-13228 GCA_049660965.1 Daejeonella sp.
GATAATATGCAGACTGATAATTGACAAATATTTAGTCTACTTTTTATAACTTTTTCTCCCGATTTTCAGCTTCTTGTTTTATACTTGTAAAAATGAAAATGATGGAGTTGTGCAACATGCACAAGGGCTTTGCGTCAGGAAGGCTGAAGTGCAAAATTCAACAGCAGTTTTCCAATTGAACTTTAGTAATAATATCCCTTTTGGTTTAAGTGTTCCGAAGGATCACTTAAATTAAAAAAGAAAATATAGGACTCCGTCCGGTAAATGGTAGAAACAGTATCATTAGACGAAGAAGCAATAAAAAAGAGTTCGAGAAAGAAAAGAGTTTGCAGTGCTATGATGACAGACAGATTCCTGGGTTTAAAAAAGGGTTTAAGTGCCCTTTGGAACACTTAAGCCAGATGATGGGATCAATAATAAAGGAAAACTATGACAGATTTTATATATTCGCTTATCAACAATAAACAAACTTAAACCTTACAATTAAAAGCAAAAGAATATGAATTCAATCATTAAAAATATTTTAGCAGTGGTAATTGGTGCCATTCTGGGAAGCGCCGTCAATATGGGGATCATTATGATCAGCGGTTCAATTATTCCGCCGCCGGACGGAGCGGATGTGACCACCATGGAAGGATTAAAAGCAGCTATCCATTTATTCCAGCCCAGGCATTTTATTTTCCCGTTCTTAGCCCATGCTCTCGGAACATTTGCAGGCGCTTTTGTGGCTGCTAAAATCGCGGCAAACCATAAAATGAAATTTGCATTAGGTATTGGCGTTTTGTTCCTGGCAGGGGGAATTGCCAATGTTTTTATACTTCCTTCACCAACCTGGTTTATTGTTTTGGATTTACTGGGGGCATATATTCCTATGGCTTACCTGGCCGGGAAATTAGCTATCAAAAGCTAAATAAATAGTATTCCCTTAATATTCTTGTGATATGGGGTGTATCATCAGTTCATCTATAACCACATTAGAGGGTGCAGAAACTACGTAATTAACCGCATTTGCAATATCTTCGGGATGTAAATGAGTAGCATTTTGTGCCTCTCCCGGGGAGCTGCCATTAAAATAAGTATCCACAAGGCCGGGATAGATCACGCTTACTTTAATATGGTCTTTCCTGACTTCTTTACGCAAAGCGGATGAAAAGGCATCCTGTACATGCTTGCTTGCACAATACAGTGCCCCGTTTTCAAAGGTCCGTTTAGCCACATCCGAAGCTATATTTACAATATGCCCGCCGCCCTGTTGCTGCATTATTTTTATCACATATTTACAAAAAAGGAAGGTGCCTTTTACATTCACTTCCATTACTTCATCCCAAAAAGAGCCCTCAGTTTCTGCAACCGGATCAAACTGGCCGATACCGGCATTATTAACCAATATATCAATATGAGTGTGAGTTTTCTCTGCTTCTGCCATGAATTGGGCTACGGACTCCTCATCAGACACGTTAAAGGTAAAAGCATAAGCTTTGCCTCCTTTTTCCAGAATGCCCTCAACAACTTTATTCAGTTCATCTGAGTTTCTGGCAACCAATAAAACAGTTGCGCCGGCCATGGCCAGTTTTTCTGCAATGGCTTTACCAATACCTCTGGATGCGCCAGTAATAATGGCTGTTTTATTTTGCAGGTTCATGCCGGGCGATTACATGTGATTTTGCTTTGAGTGAATAGACTTCTCCATAAACTAAAATATCCAGTTCTTTGTCTGATTGATTACTTAGCCGGACACCTTCCTTACTGACTTTTACATTAATTAATGCGCCCCTGAAGCCGACATTAAAGGAAAAGGAATTCCATTTGCCTGGAAGAAAAGGGTTAAAGTTTAAACGGCCTTCTTTTACACGCATACCGCCAAAACCTTCTACCACGCTCATCCAGGTACCGGCCATAGAAGTAATGTGGCAGCCATCTTCAGTGTCATTATTATAATCGTCCAGATCAAGCCTGGAGGTTCTTACGTAAAATTCATAAGCCCGCTCCTCATCACCCAATTTTGCAGCTAAAATAGCATGTACGCAGGGCGATAATGAGCTTTCATGAACGGTACGGGGTTCGTAAAAATCGAAGTTCCTGCGAATGGTTTCCAGGTCGTACCGGTCTTCAAAAAAATATAAACCCTGTAACACATCGGCCTGTTTAATAAAGCAGGAACGTAAAATCCTATCCCAACTCCATTTCTGATTTAAAGGGCGTTCGGCTTTATCCAGGTCTTTAACTAAGATCTGCTCTTTATCCAGGTATCCGTCCTGCTGAAGATAAACTCCGAGTTCTTTATCTTTGGGGAAATACATATTGGAGATAATATCTTTCCATTTAGCGGTTTCTTCCTGCTCATTAAAATGAATTCTTTTACTGAGTTCAGCTAATTTATCGGGAGCATTCTTTTTTACAAGTTGCAAGGCTTCACTGGTATATTGCATACACCAGGCGGCAATAGTATTGGTGTACCAATTATTATTTACATTATTTTCATATTCATTAGGGCCGGTTACTCCCAGCATGACATATTGTTTTCTGGTTTCACTCCAGTTAACACGCTGGGCCCAGAAACGGGCAATGGCAATCAACACTTCCAGGCCGTAATCATTTAAATAAGCAACATCCCCGGTATAGCGGATGTAATTAAAAATGGCATGGGCAATAGCGCCATTCCTGTGGATCTCTTCAAAGGTAATTTCCCATTCGTTATGACATTCTTCGCCATTCATGGTTACCATGGGATATAAAGCGGCGCCATTTTTAAACCCTAATTTAGCGGCATTTTCAATGGCTTTATCCAGTTGTTTGTACCTGTAAATAAGCAGGTTTTTGGTTACCTGCTGATCTGCCGTGGCCAGATAAAAGGGAACACAATAAGCTTCAGTATCCCAATAGGTGGAACCTCCGTATTTTTCGCCGGTAAAGCCTTTGGGGCCAATATTCAGGCGGGCATCTTCACCGCTATAGGTTTGGTTTAACTGGAAAATATTAAAGCGTATACCTTGCTGGGCCGATGGATCGCCATCAATAACAATATCGCTTTCTATCCATTTATCAGCCCATGCCTGTGCCTGTTCTTTTAACATGAGATCAAAACCTTTGTTGACTGTATTTTCAAGGTATTGCTTGCATTGATATATCAAAGTATCTTTATCATGATTCTCTGATGACAGGTTTGCCACATATTTATAAATAACAGTTTCCTGATTGGCTTTTACATTCAGGGTTATTTTACTGGCCACGTATTTTTCCTTTTCAACTGGGACAGATGGAAATTCGATGAGTTTACCATCCTGGTGAACATTAACCACCATGCCTGTACAAACATGGAAACCTGTTTTTTTAGTGCGAAGTGTCAGGTAAGCGCTCCGATGATGGGCTTCTTTATGCACTTCATCCCAAAATTTTTCATCATAATTGGCGTCCTGGTTCTTAACATCGCCGTCAATATAAGGTGTAAGGGTTAAGCCGCTTTCAAAGTTTAGAGGTGTAATGCTGTAACGGATGGCGGCGGCTTCATCATCAACTATACTGCAAAAGCGTTTGGCATTTACCTTTAGCTTTTTACCGCTTTTCAATTCTGCGGTAAAGGAACGTTCAAGGTAGCCTTCTTTCATGTTTAAAACACGGGAGAATTCGGTTACTTTACAGGTATTGAGATCAAGAACTTCATAATCTATTTTTACGGTTATGCCCAGCCAGTTTGCGGCGTTTAATACTTTGGCAAAGTATTCGGGATAACCGTTCTTCCACCAACCTACCCGTGTTTTATCAGGATAATATACTCCCGCTACGTAATTACCCTGTAGAGTTTCGCCTGTATAACTTTCTTCAAAGTTGGCTCTTTGGCCCATACGTCCGTTGCCAATACTGAAAATGCTTTCGGATATTTTATTTAAATGAGGATCAAAACCTTCTTCAATAATATTCCACTCGTCTGTTTTAATGTAATTCTTCATGAGCCTCACACCCGGCCCCTCTCCACAAGAGAGGGGGGCAGAGTCTTTTATAAGTTTTCTAATTTTTTTAAATTCATTTCGTCTAAGCCGGAAACCACCAAATCGGCCTGATATAATGTTTCGGGAGAACCTATTCCTACCACTTTCATTCCCGCGGCTTTAGCGGCCTGTACTCCTGCTATGGCATCTTCAAAAACAACACAGCTTGCAGGCGCTATACCTAATACCTCCGCTCCTTTTAAAAATACCTGCGGATCTGGTTTTGAAGCTAAAACTTCATTGCCGTCTATTATTGTATCAAAGAAATTTAACAGTTTAACTTTTGTTAGAATTGGCACAGCATTTTTACTGGCTGAACCTAAAGCTATTTTATATCCGGCTTTTTTAAGCTCTTCTAAAAGCTCTTTAACCCCGGGCAAAATCTCATCTGGCTGCATTTTACTGATCATTTCTACATACCAGTTATTCTTTCTGCTTGCCAATTCCAGTTGTTCTGAAGCAGATTTTGTAATACCTGCCCAGGTTAAAATAAGCTGCAATGATTCCACCCGGCTTATTCCCTTTAGCTTTTCATTATCTTCTTCCGAAAAATCAAAGTGAAGTTGATTGGCTAATTGTTCCCAGGCTTTATAATGATAGATGGCTGTATCTACTATTACACCATCCAGGTCAAAAATACAGGCTTTAAGCTTGGACATAAAAGGTTTTACACATTACAATCAGGGATTTAGTTAATGCTTGCAATACAGCTATTAATTTTTGAGTTCGTAAACGAAGGTGCTTTTAGCCGGGATAGTTAAACTTGATATATTCTGTAATTTTTGATCGTTTATTACATTTACAGCCTTGCTAAACTTTCCGATCCGCTCGCTGAAGCGCTCCGTTTTCAGCACTTCTTCTTTATCATTACTGTTCATTACGATCATGATGGTTTTATCAGTATTATACCTGAAGTAAACATATATGCCATTTTCAGGAACGTATTGCATCATTCTACCGGTTTGTAAGGCCGGAGAATTTTTACGGTAATTAGCCAGTTTTTTAACATAGTTAAATGCTTCGTTCTCTTTTTCTGTTCTTCCGGATGAAGTAAACTTATTCTCTTTATCTTCTTTCCAGCCGCCTTTAAAATCCAGCCGCACTAACCCGTCAGGGTTGGTAAATCCTTTCATCAGTATTTCACCGCCATAATAAAACTGGGGGATACCACGGGTGGTTAATAACCAGGCGATACCGGATTTATATTTATTGAAATCCTCCCCTATTACTGAGTAAAAACGGGCGATATCATGATTATCTAAAAAAACCACATTGCGTGTCGGGTCTTTATACATAAAATCACTGGCCAAAGTGGTATATAATTTATTTACACCATCATTCCAGCCAAATTTTCCGTTTAAAGCCTCATTAATTGCCCATAATGCCTGGAAATCTGTCGCTGCCTGCAAGCCGCTGTCAAAACCACGGTTAATGGTATTGCCTTCTGTAAAATAAACCTGGTTTGGCATTCCCTGAACCCAGGTTTCGCCAAAGAAGGTAAGCTTTGGATATTCTGCTTTAACCGCTTTAGCCCATTCTGCCATATACTCCGCATCATTATAGGCATAAGTGTCTAAACGGAAACCATCTAACCCCGCATATTCTACCCACCAGATATGGCTTTGTGTAAAATAATTCTTTACATACTCATTGCTCTGGTTTACATCCGGCATGTGATAATCAAACCAGCCATCGGTCATTTGTTTTTGATCGGCTTTTGAGGCATAAGGGTCAAATAGTGCCTGGTCTTTATAACTGGTGCGTGTAAAAGCTGGCCATTGATGCAGCCAGTTTTTAGAAGGCATGTCTTTTACGGTCCAGTGTTCACTTCCAATATGATTATGCACAAGATCTTTAACCATTTTCATTCCACGTTTATGCAGTTCATCTACCAGTTTCTTGTATAGTTCATTAGTTCCGTAACGGCGGTCGACCTTATAATTTTCGGTATTGGCATAACCATGGTAGGATGTTTTTGCCTGGTCATTCTCTAAAACAGGATTTAACCATAAAGTGGTAACTCCCAGTTCCTGTAAATAATCCAAATGGTCTATAATGCCCTGAATGTCGCCGCCATGACGGTAATACATGGAATCGCGGTTAAGGGTTGTTTCATTCATACCCGGGATGACATCATTCGTTTTATCCCCATTAGCAAAACGATCGGGCATAATTAAATACATAAAGTCCTTATTAGTTACTCCCTGGTGAATATTTGGAGAACTATCACGGGCTTTTAATTCGTAGGTATAGCTGACAGCCTGAATGGAAGGTTTAGAAAATTGTATAGAAAATTTCCCCGGTTTTGCATTTGCAGAAATGACCAGGTCAAGAAAAAGATAGTTCGGGTTTTCTACTTTATGAACTGCCTTTAGGGAAACGCCTGGATAAGATAACTTTACCATTCTTTCTGAAATGTTATTTCCATGAACAATAAGCTGTAGGTTTGGGTTTTTCATTCCAACCCACCAGTTGGATGGCTCAATACGTTCTAAGGCAGGGATTTGTGCTTCTGTTTGATCAAAAAATAGTATTCCGAACAGAAAGAGTAGAGTAAGTTTAAAGTGCATTTAGTTTTAGTTGTTTATTAAACACTAAGATATACTAAAAAACAGAATACTGAAAAATGTTTATAGAATATTGGTATGGAACATATTCTCCTTTCGAAAGTGCCAAACACGGAAGTGGTAAAACTTTTTTGCCACTAAGGCTAAAAGACTCTAAGGTATAGAGAGCCAGGACTGGGAGCATGGGTAAGGTAGTTTTCAATCAGATGGCATTTACCCGCATTCTAAAAAGAAATCCCTTTGCATTTCGGCAAAAGGATTTCAAAACATTATAATATTCAGATTAAACTGAGCTTATCAACTTACTGATTAAATGTAAAGCCTATATAATACATCCCGCCAAAAGAAGGGTTACCATAGGATGTCACATAATATTTATTCAGCAGGTTGGACGCCCCGATCTTGATCATTGATTTTACTGAAGGTATTTTCAAATTAACCTGTGCATCTATAGTACCGTAAGCGGGCACATCTCCTGAAGCAAATGAGGATCTCCAGTAGAAAGCATCCTGCCAGCGGTATGATACATTGAAACCAACATTTTTAACAATGTTCTTGCTGCCCACACCCAGGTTATAACGAACTTTCGGGGTATTAAAATCGTTGATGTAATTTTCGGGAAGATCGCCAAGCTCGTTATAGGATACGTTACCGTTGAAATTAAATTTTCCGACTACATAATCCAGGCCGAATGCTCCTCCGTAAGAAGATACTTTACCTTCAGCGTTAACAGGAACTCCAAATTTGGTAAAAACGTTTGCATTGTTCTGGTAAACTTCTACCGCGGTAATAAAATCTGTATAGGTATTATAATACCCGTAAGCATCTATTAATACATCAGGACCTAATAAACCTTTATATCCTAATTCGTAGGCTTCCACACTTTCGGGGCGTACGCCTGCGGCATCAAATGTATAGGCTTGTAACAGGGTAGGGTTGCCTGTACCATCGGCACTGGCAGCTACTGAGCCTAGAAAGCTACGATAACTAACATCGGTATAAGGTTTGTTTGTGTATAAGCTATACTTATTCAAACTTTCAGGTAGTCCGCCAATTAAACGGGTTGTTCCACCACCTACGGAAAGGTCTATATACTGGTTTTGCGTGGTTGGATTACGATACCCTGTTTGATAGGAAACACGGATATTATTGTTTGGCGCTACGGTATAAACACCGGTAACACGGGGGGTAAAACGCCCTTCAAAATTAGCGCTTTTATCATAGCGGCCGGCTAATGTCAGTTTAAACTTATCGTTTAACATCTTTTTACCCAGTTGTGCAAACCCGCCATATTCAACAATGTCAATTTCACGGTTAAGATCATCAAAAATAGTTCCGCCAGAGTTCAGGTCATAAATCCTGTATGATCCGCCAACCTGCAGTTCAACCACATTTTTGAATGCGTTTGAGAAATTGTACATCCCTTCATAATGCCATAAATTGGTTTTATCATCAAACTTCGCACCTAAACCGGTAGTGGAACTAATAGTTGTATTCATAATCTTGGTTTTGGCAGTTTGATAGAGGGTATGGCCTGGTACAAACCGCCCTTTATCCGCCGCGGCCCTTGCTGCGGTATGAGCAACCGCATCACTTGCACCAGTTAATTTAGCGCCTGCAAAATTACCCACGTATTCCGGAAACCAAGTTGTAGAGGCCTTAGATGTTTCATTAATATAGCTCCCTAAAATGGAAGCTATATACGAATCACCGGAGCGTTCCTGGGTAGTATAACCTCTTAACATAAAGTCTTCGCCTTTTAACTCGAGTTTATATTGTCCTATGCTGAAATTACGTAAGGAATAACGGTCTGACCCGGTATATACTGAGGTACCAGAACCCCAGTTTGCCTGGGCGCTGGCCTGTATAGTATTAGTCAGCTTATAATGTACCGAACCTGAAGTTTTAAATGATTTTGCAGAATAATCTACTAAACTTGTCTCTCCATAACCTGTTCTTGAGACTGCCTGGTCAGGGATTAAATTATTACGTAATCCAAAATAAAACGGGATCAGATTTTGAACGGTTGGCCTTAGAGTAGCAGGAAGAGCTCCGAGGAAAGCCCCAATTTGTGCAGACGTTGCATTGGCAGGCAAAGCAGCGTTTAGCGTATTAACAATATTAAGCGTACCACCTGTTGCAGTTAAAATACCATCTCTTGTTTTGTTTTGAACGGTTAATGCCAAACTTCTCATATTGGTATTTACTTCATCGCCATAGCTATTTATACCATCATAATTCGGGTCAGAGGTTCTGTCACCGGATTTAAAGGTCCGTGAAGTACGGTCAAAGTTGTCATAATTTCCGGCCTGCCAGTCATCCGCCTGAAAAAAAGATACATTGGCTTTAAAAGCGAATTTATTATTCCAGGCTTTGGCATATCTGAAGGCCGCTTCCTCAAAAGGTGCGGTTTTTTGTAAAGGATCTTCCACATGATTAATACCTTTTTTAAACTGAAAACTAAATCCCTGTGAATTAAAAGGGTTTTTGGAATTCATTAACATGGTTCCGTTTATTCCCCCGGCACCATACAGGGCTGAAGATGCACCGGGCAATAATTCCACATTATCCAGGTCTAATTCTGAAATACCTATAATATTACCTACAGAAAAGTTTAATCCTGGCGCCTGGTTATCCATTCCATCTATATACTGATTGAAACGGGTATTCCCATTGGAGTTGAAACCACGTGTGTTTACTGATTTGAAAGTTAAACTCTGCGCACTCATTTCAACACCCTTTAAATTGGTCAGTGCATCATAAAAAGAAGGAGCAGCACTTTCCCTGATGGCGGCAGCGCCAACACGTTCAATAGAAACGGGCGATTCTAATATCTTTTCAGGCGTACGCGATGCCGCGATAACAACTTCCTGTCCTAAAATTGACTGCGATTCTAAAGCAATAGTAATATTACTGGTTGAGCCGCTTACTTCCTGCTCAACAGGTTTGTACCCCAAATAAGTAAATACAAGTGTAAAGGAACCACTTTGCGAAGTGTTTAAGGTAAATTTGCCATTCTCATTAGTAGATGCGCCAATTGACTTGCCTTTAACTGTAACGGCGACACCGGCCAGCGTTTCGTTAGTTACCTTATCAGTAACTGTTCCGGAAATGACAGTGTTTTGAGCAAATGCCATTGAGGTGGTTACCGCAATTACAATACAAATGCTGGTTAAGCGGGTAAAAAATTTACACATAAATTTGAGATTAAGTTTAGTTTTAAAATTTAGTCTGAGTGTTTAGTCGCGATAAACATAGGATTTATTTTTATCCTAACAAAAGTAAATGATCGAAAAATAATACTTTCAGCAAATTACCATATTAGAATAATACAAATTAGCCTGTTTTGTATTGCTTAAACACCTATACAGAAAACATTGTTTTGCAGAAACATATATTTTATACATATTTAGCTAAAATTTATAATTCATGAAGATTGTAAAAGCCGCACTTAGCTTAATTATAGCCCTTATTTTAATCATTACCTTAAATACCAAGCTGAAAGATGTTCCTCCCTTAGCTAAATTTTTAGATCCTTTCCAGGGATTTTGGAAAAATGCTGAAAGTAAAGATCAAGATTTAGAGCGTGAATTAAACCTGTCGGGATTAAAGACTCAGGTTGAGATACGTTTTGATGAGCAAATGATCCCGCATATTTTCGCTGAAAATAATTACGACTTATATTATGCCCAGGGATATATTACCGCCAAAGACCGTTTATGGCAAATGGATTTTCAAACACGTTTCGCTTCCGGCAGATTATCAGAAGTAGTGGGGCCTAAAGCCATTGAACTGGACCGTTACCAGCGAAGAATGGGTATGACCTACGGTGCGGAGAATATGGTAAAGATGATGAAAACAGACCCTCAAATTCAGGAAACGATGGATGCTTATACCGCCGGGGTAAATGCTTACATTCATTCTTTAAGCCCGGGCGATTATCCTATTGAGTTTAAAATATTGAATTATAAACCAGAGGATTGGAAACCATTAAATTCTGCTTTGTTATTAAAACTTATGTCGGCAACATTGGCGGGCGGTTCCAATGAATTTTACATGAGCAATATCTTAAACAAATATGGTTTAGATGTGGTTAAAAATCTCTTCCCTGATTATCCCTTTCGGGAAGATCCGATTATCCCAACAGGAACAAAATGGGACTTTAAACCATTAAATTCACCGCCAAGTCCTGCAATTTTAAGTGATAAAAGCACAGCCTATAATATCAAAACCAAAGAAATTGAAGAGGGTATCGGGAGTAATAACTGGGCCATATCCGGCGCTAAAAGTGCAAGCGGGTATCCTTTACTGGCTAATGATCCCCATCTGGATATTACTTTACCTTCCATTTGGTACCAGGTTCAACTAGCTTCAAATGATGTAAATGTGTGCGGGGTTTCCATACCGGGCGCACCGGGTGTAATTATTGGTTTTAATAAGGATGTAGCCTGGGGCGTAACCAATGTTGGCGCTGATGTTTTAGATTGGTATAACATTAAATTTAAAGATAATTCCCATAAAGAATACTGGTATAACAATAAATGGAACGCGGTTAAAACACGTATTGAAACCATTGAAGTGTCCGGAGGAAAACCTATTACCGATACTGTTTATTATACACATCATGGCCCGGTAGTTTATTTAGATAACCAAAGACCGGATAAGTTTTCTAAAATAAACAATATCCCCACAGGCCATGCTTTGCGCTGGGTAGCCCATGACCCTTCTAATGATACCCGCACTTTTTTTATGCTGAACAGGGCTAAAAATTATGCAGATTATCGTAAAGCGATAACTTACTATACAGCCCCTGCTCAAAACTTTATATTTGCAAGCACAGAGAACGATATAGCCATTACACCCAACGGGTATTTCCCATTAAAATGGAAAGACCAGGGTAAATTTTTAATGGATGGGGCTGAGCCTGCCAATGACTGGCATGGCCGGATACCGGCAGAACAAAATCCGACGGTAAAAAATCCCCCGAGAAATTTTGTCAGTTCTGCCAATCAATCCTCAACAGATCAAACTTATCCTTATTATATCAACTGGGAATTTGCAGGTTATGAACGTGCACACCGGATTAATAAACGCCTGACTGTTATGACACAGGCTAATGTGGATAGCTTAAGAAATATGCAAAATGATAATTACAGCATTCTGGCAGAAAATCTTTTACCAACTATCATTAAGCTAATTAATCCTGATAAATTAAACGCCTCACAGCGGGAAGGTTTTTCAATTGTAAGTAAGTGGACTAGATTTTATAATGCTGATGAAATTGGCGCCAGTATATTTGAACTGTGGCAGAAAGAGATTGGCCATAAAATATGGAGTGATGAATTTGGTGACGAGAAAACACCTATGCGCTATCCGTCAAAAGACCGGACTGTGGAGATGATACTGAATGAACCTGATGCAAAATGGTTTGATAATGTAAACACAGCACAAAAAGAAACACGCAATGATATTATACAAACTGCATTTACATTTGCAGTAGATAGCCTGGAGCGTAAGTATGGACCAATGGATGAAGACTGGCGCTGGGGAAATGTAAAACATACTAATGTACCTCATCTGGCTAAAATAGCGGGTTTTGGATCTAAGTTTTTAAACAACGGCGGCTCTAAAACATCTATTAATGCATTAAGTGAAACTAACGGCCCCTCATGGCGGATGATTGTCGCTTTGGGTAAAGAGGTTAAGGCTTATGGTGTTTATCCAGGCGGAGAATCCGGTAACCCCGGAAGTTTTTATTATGATGATATGGTCGATTCATGGAGCGGAGGGAAATTAAATGAATTAGTATACCTGAAATCTAAAGGCGAAACTTCAAAACGAATAATTACCACCTGGAAACTTAATAAAAAGTAAGTTTAACTGTTAATCATATTTTAAATAAAAAACCATTATGCTGTTTTTACTAATTGCACTCATTTGTTTGATTTTACAATTCTTTTTACCCTGGTGGATAATTGCTTTAGCTGCCTTTGGTTTGGCATTTTGGAAAGCGAGATCAGGGGGAAATGCATTTGGTTCAGCATTTAGTGCTATATTCTTATTATGGGTAATTATGGGTTTGGTAAGAAGTATTCCTAATGATCATCTTTTGGCAAACCGTGTGGGGCAAATGATGATGTTACCCGATACTTCCTTTAACTGGATAATTATGTTATTGGTAACAGGAATTATAGGCGGAATAGCGGCCGGATTTTCTGCCCTTGCGGGATTTTACTTCCAACGGGTTTTTACGAAAACCGAAACATCAAAAGCATAAATATAATTTTGTACCTGTACCTTTGACCTGTGCAAAATAATATAGAAGACCAAATTTTCAATATCCAAAACCATAAACAATTTGAAGATCTGGCGATGGAAATCTTCCGCTTTCAGGCCAAAAACTGCAAAGTTTATGCTGATTTTATCAAGAACTTGGGGAAATCACCAGAAAATGTTCAAACTATAAATGAAATTCCTTTTTTACCGATCGAATTTTTTAAGCACCACACTGTTTATTCATCAAGTAAACTGCCTGAAATTACCTTTAGCAGTTCGGGCACAACCGGCATGATCACAAGTAAACATGATGTGGCCAAGCTTTCTATTTATGAAAAAAGCTTTAAAACCGGGTTTAAGCACTTTTATGGAGATATTAAAAATTACACCGTCTTAGCC
>JBASZP010000522.1:0-10635 GCA_049660965.1 Daejeonella sp.
CTCCAGTACATTGATCGCATTACCAATATGGAGCATATCTTCACCCACATTGTCAGTTTTAATATCCTGCAAAATGTTCCGGAGTTTAACCATCGTTTCCGCGACTGCAGAAGCGCCTTCGAACTGATCGCCAAGCGCTACATTTAATTTATCCGCACCATCCACAAATCCCAGCATCTGATCAGTAGCGATACCAAACTGACCGCCAATGACTGTCATTTCCCGTAATTCTTTCCGGGCAGTCCGGGTGTCAATTTTGCTGAGCTCTTTATTAAATTTTGTGGCCTGTTCAACCGTCATGCCTGTAGTTTTGGCAATGTCAGCAATACTATCCTTCAGCTCTACAATTTTCTTAATGGTATTCGGGATAAACATGGCTAATTGTTGAATCCCTGCAGCCATCAAATTACCACCTACTACGCCCGTTGCAATCGTGCTGACTTCCTTTTTAAACCGTTGCCAACTGCTGGTAACCTGTTTTAAATTATTACTCATTGAAGAGTATGCCGCGTTTAATTTCTTCAGTTCTTCGGTTTTCTGCGCATATAATTTCGGGTCATCAGCTTCCCGCATTTTCTTAATTTCCCCCCTCAGCACATAAACTGATTTTTCAATATCCTTTAAAGAGGCTTTAGCCTGTTGGCCGTTAATGACCAGGTCAATGATCGCACGTTCCTGCTGATTCATAATTATAGATTGATTTTAATATTATCCGTTAAACCTTTTTCAACTTCATGGATCAGTCCGATCCGATATTCTTTAAAGAGGATTTCCCTTAACCGCATGGTTTCAGAAGTCTTAACCCGGCTATACCATAGCTTAGGTTTTCGCGCCATGCTTTTTAAGCGGCCACTACGTTCCCGCTTCTTTAAAAAAACGCTGTCCCCCAGATCACGCCTGGCGCCAATGGGCATTCCTTTACCTACGCCCATATCCACCATACGTCCATATTTAGAAAAACTGACAGAAGCCTTGTCCATATTTCCACCGGTATAAAAAAGCGCCTTTTTAAACGAATTATATAGCCGGTCACTGCCAATGATGCGCTGTTTATCCATACTTTTCCTGAACCGGTCAATCATAATATCCAGGAAACTTTCCAGCATTCCCCGTAAATTGATCCGCTCGTTTAGGTCAGCTATCTTCGTTTCTTTTTCCATGGTTTATATCAGTTTGTAGCCTCCGCCATTATCGCTGAGCGTATATTTCCAGGTGCGGTATTTAGATCCATAGTTGTAATAAAGTTCAGTTTGTTCCAGGTTTGGAAAAACAGCCCTGCTTCCACTAACAGTAGCCGTAAGAGGAGTATACTTTGGAGGCGGATGAAGTCCCAAATACTTTTGTATAACTTTTACAGCTAAATTGCTCACCACCCGTGGCAAAGTCCCTGCCTGGTCATAGTAAAAGTAAAGTACCACATCACCATGCTCACTTTTCTTAGTAGTGCTATTCGGCCAGGGTTTGTTTTGATGGTTCACATTTTCCAAAACCAGTTTTGCCCAAATATCTTCATTGATCACTTCACCCTCTTCAAAATCTGATGAGCTGATCGGGCCAATAGCCGTTTGGTTATAAAAAGGAAATACTACAAAATCAGCTTTCAGTAACCGGGTCTGTTCTTCCGCCTGGAAACTAAGCTTGCTCATCATCGCTTCAATAGCCGTTCCCTGTTCCGTTTCAAACCGCACCTTTTTTAATGGAGATAACTTTGATAATATGCTATGAGGAAGGTTTAATTTCAATTTCGTTTCCTCGGTCTGCAGGTAAAACCCGTACCAGTTCCTGTGGTACCGGTTTAAAATTCCGTTTTCGCCGCCCAGCCAAAGGCTTGGGCAGATCACCGTAACCCCGTCCGGAGCTAATCCGTCAGAAGTTGCATACGGGTACTCATTGCCTAAACTATCCTCCATCATGCCCCGGTAACTGAGCAGGCGCAGTTTAAATTCGTTTTTGCTGTAATAATCTACATTATAAGCGTCAGTACCATCAGCCAGTATATGGTAAGCATTCGCAACCTGGCGTTTAATAGGTAGCCGCCAAATCGGGTTACCGCTAAAATTAACATTAGGCTCCGAGCGCATGAATGCAGTACCTATGGGCAGTTCTATTTTTTTCGGTATCGTTTCATTCCCAATAAAAAAAGACTTCACATAAGGTTTGATCTTAAAAAATTCGTCCGCATCATCAAAGCCCTGCACCAATTCATAACCGGTTTCGCTCAGCCGTTTGGTATCGATCTTTTTTGTTTGTACATAATTTTTGAGGTCAATAGCTTCGCCTGAAGTGATCACGGTGTCACTGAAAACAAAATGCGCCTTTTTAGTATCGCTATCGAAATAATACACCAGCTTAAACTCTTCGCGCAACTGCTTAAACAGGTCGGTCAGTTTCATTTTCGGCAAATGTTTATGCGGCTTTAGCTGATAGCCATTGGGATTATAAAATTCCTTTGGGTTTATTAACCCTGTATTGTCAATCACCAGGCTGCGGATAAATTCATCTTCCATAAAATCACCGGTAGCCTGGTAACCTAAATAATTACAAACCTGCTCCAAAACCCAGGTTAAATAAAGCGACGCATTAAACCAGTTAATATCATTATCTGCATTACTTATTATCCAAAAAGTTGGGTTTACCGCAATATGATACCAATTGTTGATGATCCGCTTTTTGCCCGTAGTTAAATCGCCGCCAAATGCACCATCGTTAAAGTGCGGGTAAAATGTGTAAGGAGCAGCGCCGGGAGTTCTGGAATTAATCAAAGCCAAAGACAAGCTGCTTAAATTATTACCCATTTGTATGACAAAATCCGGGCGGTCTCCGCTGGCGGCAAACATGGCCGGCAGTTCTTTTTCTTTAATAATGGTCGCAAAGGCCCCGTTATCAATCTTCAAATTCCCGCTAATGCGTCCGCTCTTTAATTCAAATTCAAAATCACACTTTTTCCACGGCGTACCAAACAGGTGAGGGATGACTTCAATTTGTTTTCTGCTGCTCCTGGCCGAAAGGTGACGGGCAAAATTCAGCAGACGGTCATTATTAGGAGTATTGGCCAGCTCTACAGGATAACTGAAGGATCCAAGGAGGTCCTCGCTATTATTAAAGGCCGTACTAACCCATTCAATCACCGGGTTTTCACCCGGCATTAAATCTAAAAAACCAGATCCGTATTGGAGTGCGAACATTTAAACTGAATAATTATGGAGTGATATAAATTACTGATAAAGTAACTTGTTTATTAGAGAAAGCTTGATTGGTAAATGTGTTACCAAATTCATTAAAAAATAAAATACCAGAATTTCCCCCGCTTCCGTATCCGCCCAATTGTGCGCTTACACCTTCGTCACCGGTTTCCTGATGCCCAATAGTTCCCGGAAATAATGTACTGCTTTGTCCATTAAAAGGCAATCCTTCTATAAGAATAGCAGAAGAAGATGAGTTTGTATTGACTGTAAAACTAGCCTGTGCAAATACTAATTTCCCTATTTTAACATAATTTCCGGTTGGTGTGGCAACTAAACCAACAACAGCATTGGTTGGCGTCCAGGTGCCCGAAGTAAATGCACTTGCATTAGCAGTAATGGCGTTAGCAACAAACGCAGTAGTAGCAATATTTGTATTATTGGTACCAAGACTTGAAGTCGAAGTAGTAGGATTACCGGGCAAGTTAATTGAACTTGCTATACTGGTCGCATTCCCCACACTGGTTACAGGCCCGGTCAGGTTTGCATTCGTAGTAACTGTGCCGGCATTCCCTGTGATGTCGGTCTGGTCGCCAGTATTGGTGCCTGAACTATTACCTGAATGACTTCCGCTAAAATTATTGGCCGAAATATCGGAGCCTACTAAAAGAGAACCCCCTATTTCAGCCTGATTAAACACAAATAAATTATTTGCTGTTACATCACCGTCAACAGTAACATCTCCGGTTATATTTTGATTGCCAATAAATGTATTAGCGCCCGCTAATTTGACATATAAACCATCTGTATTTAATAAAGTTCTAATTCCTGCCGGAGTCATTAATCTGGCTTCTCCGGCTCCTGAAGTTCTTGCGAAGATGTAATCAGCTCCTGAATTATAAGCAGTAGAATGATCGAAAGAGTAATTTTCCCATTTTGTAGCATTTCCGGCTGTACCGCTTATATCAGTTTGGTCACCCGTGTTGGTGCCGCTTAAATTAGAAGCACTAAGAGTCCCGGAGAATGTACCGTTACCCGCCCTGGTTAAACTTAAAGCGGTATTAAAACTACTGCCATTATAACCTGAAAATTGTAAGGTATTTCCGCTCGTGCCTATATCCCATAAATCACTTGAAGATTGATGTACTCTTAATTGATGCCCAATTAAGTACCCATTTGTAGCGTCAATATTTGCTGTAGTTTTTATCCCTTTGTCAAAATAATTTAACGTACCTGAAGTATGGTAAAACATATAATCGGTAATTCCATCATACGCAGCTCCGGTATTTACTCCAGCTTGAATAAATGAAACTCCGCCTGAAAATGCACCTGCATTATTATTTAATTGTAAATAAGGAGACTGCTGTGTTACTTGAACATTATGAAATGTAACATCATTACTTGTACTTAATCTTTGATTTTCTAAGGGTTGATAAAGTCCACCTGTATTTAAAAATGTTCTTACATCAGTAGCATCAGCCATCTTAACTGCTCCACCTGATGCATCTACTGCTACCATATTTAATACAGATGAAACTCCTGTTGTTAAATTAGCTGATCTTCCACCCCATAATGTGGCATTAGCTGCTGTACCCGTAATTCCTATCGGCCAAGATGTTCCTGAAGCGCCACCACCTGTTAATGTTGGAGAATAATTATTATAATTACTTGCATGAAGTATCGAATTATCATTAAATGTAAAGGCTGAACCATAAGCAAGTATAGGTAGACCCGTTTGGTCTGGATTAAAATAAAGTCCACCTCCAGCACCTGCATTTAGAACTAAATTTCCACCACCTAATCCTGAAGGCTGAATACGATTAAATGCCGAGGTTGTACCTATATCTAAAAATCCGGCCCTGAATTGCCCTGATAATATAGCGCTTCCATCCTCATATAATCCAAAAGTGTTACCAGAAGTACTTCCCTTCGGATAAAAAAACATTCTTCCTAATGAAGCATTACCTGCAATAGTTGGTATTCCTGCCCCATAAGCCCCTCCCCATGTTAAGTTATTATTGGACTGTAAAGAAATTCCTCCATTTACATCTAATTTAACAGCTGGAGAAGTAGTGCTAATTCCTATGTTAGTACCATTATCATAGACTATGCTATTGCCTATTGCAGTAGCGCCTGTTGCTTTGGGTATATATCCGGTTGTTAAACCAGAGATAAAGCCCGCACTTGAAATAGAGTTGTCAACATACGTTTTAACAGCTAATTGCGATGGGTATAATGTATTGCTACTTCCTAATGTAGTTGTAGTTGATTTATTAGCCAATAATTCATAAGGAGCCAATGCCGATGAGGTAATAAACCCGGCGCCATTGGTTAATTCGTTTGTATTTGTTGGTATTGTTGGGGTTCCGGTAAGTTTTGAATAAGGTAAGCTTGTAATCCACGATGGGTTAGTATAACTACCTGAAAGCAATGGATAACGGGCATCGCCAACAGTCTGACTGGCCGTGGTAAAATCCGAGATAGTATTGGCTAATTGAGTACCTGTTAACTTTGAATAAGGCAAACTTGTAATCCATGTAGGATTAACATAGCCTCCTGAAAGCAATGGATAACGGGCATCACCAACTGTTTGGGAAGCCGTGGTAAAATCAGAAATTGTACTTGCTGCTTGTGTGCCTGTATGGTTAGCCCTTGCCTTTAACGTAGCATTGTTTTCGCCGTTTAATAAAGCTGCGCTACCAGTAATCGTAATCGGCCATGTACCTATTGCACCTGTGCCGTCCAAAGGAGTATAACCGCTTAAGTCCTGATCACCGGAATTGGTACCGCTTGAATTACCAGAGTGAGTGCCAGAAAAAGTGCCATTTTGAGTGGCCAGGGTTCCTAATCCTAAATTAGTCCGGGCAGTAGAAGCGTTGGTTAAATCTGAAAGGTTATTCCCTTTAATCAAAGCTACTTTTGCCACATCAGGCCAGCGTACCAATCTGTCATAGGCATAGCCGGGCAAACCGTAAAAAACATAAAGAGCTGTATCACCGGAAGCGATATTCCTGTACAATTCATTACCCACCTTTTTAGAAGTGCTCGGTACTTGCGCCTGGGCAAGTCCGATTGTTGCGATAACAATCGCTAAGGTTAATTTTAATTTATTCATCATTATGCTTGTATTATAAAAAATCCCGTAACAGGAAAGGGTGAGAAATTTAAGGTAACTTCCGTAACCAGGCCGCCACCGTCAATGGTGTAATCAGGGTCACAGTTCAATGGTTTATATTTAGTTGAATCAAGCGGGTCAACAACTAAGATTCTGAACTTTGGAATTACGTCGCTGAAATCAGGATATTCGGTCTGCCAATCCTCAAATGTAATGGACGAAATTCCCGCAAAAGGCTCATGTAGACCGCCAACGGTATCTAAAATGGTTGAGAGGTCACTGATTGAAACATACTGATCATCATGGTCATGGTCAACCTCCGCCTTTCCTGCCAGAGCATCCTGCAAATTGGTGATCAGTCCCGCCTGTGCTGCGTGGTGAGCAGCCTCCTGTGCGGTTAAGGCGTTTATAAAGGCAACAATTTCTGCTTTATTGTGAGTTTCTGATTTCCTGTAATACAGGTCATCGTAGTTTACCGGATCTGGATTGGAAATGATGGGCAAAAAGTCGCCCAGATCAACAGGAGAAGTTGCTGTATCATCTGCATCTTCCGTCCACAGCTCTTCACTAAAGCGATAGCCCGTTTCAAAGCTTAAGGCATAAAGTTTGTCATCATCCTTCAGCTCCTTAATACTTTTGGTATTAATAGAAACCGGGTAAAAGCCCAGGCGTTTAACCTGGAACTTATCCCAACTTAAAAACAGATCGCGGAAACTCTTTAACTCCCTGCGGCTCACAAAGCCGGTTAAAACCGTTTCTTTTTCTTCAAGCGAGGTGTCAAAGTCCAGGGTTTCACCATTGGTGAAATTGAAATCAATGCTCCTGGAAATTTCAGCGCTTTGAGTGCTCAGCTCATACCCGCTACTGCCCTGGCCATAGGTGAAAAACGTGTCATACGTGCCTAAAGATGATAAGGCCACAAAGTACCGGGCACTCTTATGAATACGGTAATCCAGGTAATACGTTCGTATTTCAGTTAATTTAGGCGTGGCATCTCCCTCAAAATGATCTATCCATATATCATAATGGGTAATGATCTTATCAGCATAGAGGTCAAATAAACCGAGTTGGGTAGGGCCAACGGGTATGGTGATCTTGTCATGCCTTGCACAGTTGGTAAAATTCCAGCCCTGATGCTCAACAGCAGTGCCATCCGTAAAATAAGTTTTAACCCGACAATACACTTCTTCAGGTGGTGTATTCAGCCATACCAAACTCAACCATTCAGGCTGTGTTTTTCCTACATTCTTACTTAACCCGCCCTGTTTTAAAAATTTATGGTAGCCGCCAGAATGAAAAAAGTTTGAGGCAATGCTGTAATCTTTTTCCGAGGCCTTGTTTACACCACCCAGTAAGGCCCATTTTACCTCAGACTCTTTAATTTTTTTTATGGTCTGTTTACTTCCATAAGCTTCAGCATATCTGATATAGTAGCGCCTGCAGCTCTTGTTATTAAACTGGATCACCGGGGTTATAAAATTCGGACGGTCAAAATCATTATTTAAACCGATCAGTGCAGCGGTTAAATTTTGGCTGATATTATAGTTAACTATTCCGTTTTCATCAGGCAAGGCAAAAATATTGGTCTGCACCAGATCAAAACCCGTATGCGTATCATTTTCAACAAATAGTTCCAGGAACACGGCAAAATTCGCCTGCTTAGTGGGGATGATCCCCGTACCGACTAATGATAGGGTTGCAGGGAAAAGTCCATTGAGATAATCAATAACCAGATCATAATCAGGACTAGCGATCTTCGCAGTTAACTTAATGCGGGTGGTAGCACCTGTAAAATCTATTTCTATGGAAAAATCCCGCGATAAAAAATAATTAGCTTTTAGATCCTCTACGAGCTGGTAATTCCATTCCAAAAAACCGAGGCCGTTACTCCTGCTCAGCTGCAGACCGCTGTCATCGGGTGTGGTTTTAAAAGTGAATGCCTGATCCGCTTTAGTATAGTTAAGCGAGAAGCCGGCTAATACGTTATCAGCTATTGAAGAATTGAAGGTTAAATAATAGGTTGCCGTTTGCCCATAATAAGGAATATAATTATCCGACTGGAACCTGAACCAACAGGGGTTACGGGAAAAGGAAAGTTCAGAAGGCTGTGATAATATGGTTAATGCCATGGAACAAAAATGCTCCAACCGGAAGTTTTAATATAGGACAGAAACAAGCATTATGTATTCCAATCCCCGGCATCTCTAACGGTATTCATGGAAGCCATCCACATAAAAGAATAACGCCAGCCATAACAATTATCAGCAACGGGGCCAATGCCAAATCCCTTGCTTTGTATTTTACAGATGATTCCATTATCTGCCAATAGTCCGTTTAATGTGTTTCTTTTCATTTCAAACACAATTTCACGGGCTATTTTACGGGCATCTGCTTTAGCAGATCTCTTTAGTAAAGTATCGTTTTTCTCAACCCGGATAATTACGCTAAAGGCGCCTATTAAACGTTCCTGATTATTATCGGCATTTTCATCCGTCAGGTCATCTTCAAAATCTTCCAATAACAGGGCAGGAGTTTTTAATCTTCTGCGGATGGCTTCTTGCACCTCCTGCATATTATCCATGTCCTCAATCACAAAGAAAGCCTCATGAGTATCATCAACATGCCCAATTGCTTTTAAATTCTCAGCAAGGCCTTTAAAATAATCCTGGTAAAAAGTATCTGTCATTTTTGCTTTAGTCTTTCAATTTCTTCCTTCATTTCTTCGGCCTCCTCTATAACTTTGTCTAAAACCTTTAACACCAGATAGGCATTTTGTAATTCCATTTCAGAGAATGTGCCTAATGCCCGTTCTTTCCTGGCTAGTTGAATAGCCAATTCCAGCCAACTACCATTAGTAGCGGGCTGGTCGGTTTTCTCTTCATCTTCTTTAACCTGGGGAAATAAATTCTTAAAATAACCGGCTAATAAGGTTCGGCAACCGATGTAATTTAAAAGAATGGCCCGTTTGGTATCTTCATTCAATCCGGAAACTTGTAAACCGTTTTTTTCTATGGTATGCTTATTAAATGGAATGCGGATGTCACCGGTATTGTCCTGGTTGCTTACTTCATCTTTTTTTCGGTAAAGAATGCCGATCAGCTCATTTAGCTTGACAGGATCATTTGTGTTTTGATACTTGCTAAAACGATCATCAGCATAAAAAAACTCGGCAAAACAAATGTTTTCAAGCCCGTCTGCAGGACCGTAGAAAAAATTGCGCTTTAGCCAATGCCTGGTGGAGATAGAGGAGATCAACCATTTTTCAATCTTTAATGCAGGTTCATACAAAAAATTAACCAGGCTGGCCAGTTGCATAGCCTGTATTTTATTCAGCTTTTTTATATAGGTAGCAGGAATTTTGAAAAACAATTTAACAAGTACTAATGCCTGGCAAAACGGATCCTTCTCTTTTCGTTTTGCTCTCATAAAAATAACCAGCTGTTGAGCGCTCAGTTCATCATAACTACCGGGACCCGTTAAACTGATCGTTCTCCCGGTAGCTGTTCTGGTTAATTTTAGGGTTTGCATTAAATTTTACTTTTTAATCAGTAGCCACAGGCCAATTAATATAAGGATTCCTTCTACTATGGCAATACACATCCATTTAATGGAGGCTTTTTTTTGACGTGCCGACTCCAAAGTACTTTTAGTTAAAGCATCGTGTTCTGCAGCTAACTTATAAGTAAGATCAGCAATGCGTGCTCTACTTTCTCTAAATATCGTATCTCTTTTAAAAACAGTTCGGTTGATCACTTTAATATCCGGGCATTTTACAAATACCGGATCTGCAGAAATAGCCGGCGGGCATGGAATATCTATCCCTATAATAGTCGTAGTATCATGGGTGATAATCTCTTTGCCTGGTGAAATACTATCCTTGCATGGATATTGATCAGCGCAAAGCGTTGCCAGTTTAGCCGGGTTTTCACGAAAGAACCGGTATGCCCGGTCTTCTTTCTTTTTTTGAGATACGCACCCCGCTAATAAGCAAAATGCCATCAGTATAATAATTGTTTTTTTCATTTTCTGGCGCTTAATTCAATATTTCTAATAATGCCGGCGATCTGATCATTTAGTAATCCGATCAAAAAAGCAAGCCACATGGTCAGCTGAAGCCCTATCAGTTCATTTGTGAAACGAAAGGCTAAAAAGGTGATTAAGAAACCGGTAAATAATCTCATAATATTGTCCCGAATCAAAAACTTTAATGAGAAGCGGGCAGGCGTTTTAGCGTTCCATTTATTTCGAGTTCTTGCTTTTAAGAGTAAGCCTGTTATTGCCCCTAAAAGTGCCAGAACAAAGCCAGCTAAATAAACGGGAACGCTTGTGGTTCCCAGG
>JBASZP010000523.1:0-3991 GCA_049660965.1 Daejeonella sp.
CCATATAACCGGTTGCGCAAAATTTGCAGGTTAAACTGCATCCAACTTGTGAACTTACACAAGCGGTCATTCTTTCAGTAGCGGGAATTAGAACCCCTTCAATAACATTGCCGTCGAATAGTTTAAAGGTGTTTTTTATGGTACGATCAGCGCTGAACTGCGATTGATCAATTTGTATGCTATTTATACTATACGTATTATTTAAATTTTCACGCAATTCTTTAGATAAATTGCTCATGTCATTAAAATTAGTACAAGATTTAACCCAAAGCCAGTTGTAAATCTGTTTTGCTCTAAATGCGGGTTGCCCTGTTTTTACTAATTGTTGTTTGAGTTGTTCAACAGATAAACTTCTTATATCAACTCTTAACGAATCTTTTATCACATTACAAAGGTACAATTCAATTTTCTCTTTGTCATTTTTGATTAATATTTTTAATTTATCATTAGTTAAAGTGCTTATAATAAATTTATTATCCTAACTTTAAAGCGTAATCCTCTGGAGGGTATTCTAATCCAAATTATAGAAAATTTCACTATTCTTAATCTTATGACCAAATATTTCTCAGCTAATTATATTTTCCCGGTTTCTGGAGAACCGATTAGAAATGGTGTTGTATCCGTAAAAAGATCTGGCGAAGTAATCAAAATTTTTGATGAAAATGAAAGTAAATATCTCCCTGTTGGCAAGGTAGAGAATTATGAAGGTTTTATTGTGCCGGGATTTGTAAATACGCACTGTCATTTAGAGCTTTCACATTTACATCAAAAATTTGCTAAACATGAGGGTTTAGTTTCTTTTATTAAATCTATAATTACCCAGCGAGGTACAAATGATGAAGAAATTTTAGCAGCCATGAAAAAGGCGGATAAAGCCATGGCAGAAAACGGAATTGTTGCAGTTGGTGATATCGTAAATAATAACTTATCGAAAACAGTTAAAGAAGAAAGTTCTATTTACTATCATAATTTTGTTGAGCTACTGGGTTTTGATCCTGCACAAGCAGAGGAAAGGTTTAAAAAAGGACTGGAATTAAAAGATAATTTTTCGCCGCTATCTACATCTTTAAGTCCTCATGCCCCCTATTCCGTTTCCAGAAAACTATTTAGTATGATACGAAGCTATTATAAAACCCATAAAGGGTTGCTTACTATGCATAATCAGGAAAGTGAAGAAGAAAATAACTTCTTTAGATATAGAACAGGCGCTTTTATTGATTTTTATAAATTTTTGAATTTAGATATAAGTTTTCTTAAATTAAATCCTTCTACTTCAATACAAAGAACTTTACCTGCTTTGCCAAAAAAGCAGAAGATTCTTTTAGTGCATAATATTTATACTAATGTAAAAGACATTCATTTTGTAAACAGATTTAATCGATACGTAAATTGGTGTTTTTGCCCCAATGCCAATTTATATATTGAAAACAAGTTACCGGAAATACCTCTCTTTTTAATGCATAATTTAAACATTACTTTGGGTACAGATAGCCTTGCTTCTAATGATGAACTTTGCATTTTATCAGAGTTGAAAACAATTTATAAATATTTTCCTGATATTCCACTTACTAAAACAATTCAATGGGCGACTTTAAACGGGGCTAAGTTTTTGGGAATAGATCATACTTTCGGATCTTTAGAGTTTGGCAAAACTCCCGGGTTAAATTTAATTACAGAAACAAAAGGGATGAATTTAACCGAAAAGTCAAAGGTTAAAAAACTCATTTAAACAAATTTTGCTCATCTGACTGTAAAAGTTCATTTTTACAATCATGAATCCCATTAATAAATTATTCGGAATAAACTATCCTATTATTCAGGCCGGTATGGTTTGGTGTAGCGGCTGGCGTTTAGCTTCCGCGGTATCTAATGCAGGCGGATTAGGCTTAATTGGCGCTGGTTCCATGCATCCTGATGTATTACGTACTCATATCCGGAAATGTAAACAGGCAACATATAAACCATTTGGAGTAAATGTACCTTTACTTTATCCAGATATTGAACAAATTATGGAAATTATTGTAGAAGAAAATGTTAAAATCGTTTTCACTTCTGCCGGTAATCCCGCTACTTGGACCAGTTTTTTAAAAGAAAAAGGTGTAATAGTTGTACATGTAATTGCTAATAAAAAATTTGCCGAAAAAGCTCAAAACGGTGGTGTAGATGCTATTGTAGCCGAAGGTTTTGAGGCTGGCGGACATAATGGCCGGGAGGAAACTACAACCTTATGTTTAATACCTTTAATACGAGAAATGGTTAATATTCCTGTTATTGCCGCAGGAGGTATTGCAAGCGGAAAATCTATGCTGGCGTGTATGGCTTTAGGCGCTGATGGTGTGCAAATAGGATCACGTTTCGCGGCATCTGAAGAATCATCTGCTCACCAAAATTTTAAGAATGCTATTATTCAGGCCGATGAAGGTGATACTAAATTGAGCATGAAAGCTCTACTTCCGGTAAGGTTGTTAAAAAACGATTTTTTCCGGAAAGTTGAAAAAATCGAGATGCGGGGTACAAACAAAGATGAACTGATTGCTTTATTAGGTCGCGGCCGTGCTAAAAAAGGAATGTTTGAAGGCGATTTAGTTGAAGGCGAACTTGAAATTGGTCAAATTGCAGCCTCAATTCATGAAATTAAACCTGCTGCGAAAATTGTAGAAGAAATATGGCAGGAGTTTCTGATTGAAAAATTACGCATCAGCAATCTTACATTCTAAAAAGTAAAATGAAACATTTAAACATCATAATAAGCGGCAAAGTTCAGGGCGTTTTTTACCGGGCTACAACCAAGGCTGTAGCCGATCAATTGGGCATAAAAGGATTTACTAAAAACTTAAAAGACGGAACAGTTTATATTGAAGCCGAAGGAGATGATTTTTCATTAGAATTATTCTTAGAATTTTGTCATAAAGGCTCGGATAAAGCGGTAGTAGAAAAAGTAGAAATTACCCCCGCCGAACTCAAAAACTATCGTAATTTTGAAGTTGTTAAAAAATAAAAAAGTGTTTCTTTTTACAATTCACTTAGTGAAATCAGATCAGCAAAAAATTGTCTAATATTAAAAAATTTGCCGGGCAAACGGCTATTTATGGAGTAAGCACCATTGTAGCAAGGTTGCTGAATTTTATACTAACTCCTATTTATGTAAAACTATATGCTGCAAATGTTTACGGAATTTTGACTTATATGTATAGTTGGGCGTCTATGCTTAACGCCATTCTTTCCATGGGAATGGAAACTACTTTCTTCCGTTATCAGGCTAAATATGAAAATGATAAAGAGAAGGTTTACAACAATACATTTATTGCAATAGCCGCTATTTCTTTCCTTTTTTTACTGTTCACTATTTTTTTTGTGGATGATATTGCTGCCTGGATGCAACAGGGTAAAAATTTCAATCCAGATTATGCCCGTTATGTAAAACTTTTCATTTATACTTTAGTTGTTGATGCCCTGGCGGTAATTCCATTTGCTAAAGTACGTGCAGAAGGTAAACCTATGCGCTATGCCGTAATTAAATTCATTAATATTTTCACTTTCGTTGGATTAAACCTGTTTTTTATTTACATCATTCCATTAATTATCAAATCCGGGGGATATGGCTCACAATTTTTAGCCAATACCTATAATCCTCAATGGGTGGGTTATGTATTTATTTCCAATTTAATTGCCAGCATCATAACCTTAATATTATTACTTCCGGAGATATTAAAACTCAAACTTCAAATTGATGCTAAACTGTTAAAAGAGATGTTTATTTACAGTTTGCCCGTATTGGTTGCAAATATGTCCTTTATTATTAATGAAAACAGTGATAAAATACTTTTGGGAAATCTGTTACCTGCAAATATAGCCACACAAGAAGTTGGAATTTACGGGGCCTGTTGCAAAATTGCTATCTTTTTAAGCATTTTTATACAAGCCTTTCGTTTAGGTGCAGAACCATTCTTTTTTAGTCATGCTAAAAACAAAAACTCCGCAGAAACTTATG
>JBASZP010000524.1:0-39422 GCA_049660965.1 Daejeonella sp.
CGCTTAAGCTTAGGAGACCAGACTTTTAAAGTATCATAACAAACTTCTCCTTTAGATTTAGGAGTAAAGGAAATCTCTAAAAACAGACTATCCTGGCGGGAATATACCCCGCCATATGTAAAACCCGAAGCTTTATTCCACTGCTCAATCGTCTATCAACAGGTGTTAACCTGCCTAATCGTGGATTGGGGATATAAACTTCTTTTTTAAGGGTTCTCAAATCAGTGTTAGAGAATAAGACTGTTTTTGCTCTTAAGGGCACAGCCTGGCCAATAATTATGCCCTGAGAAATTAAGGGCACTTTGTTTACCTGGGCATCAGCCGCCTGGCAGGCGAGGATAGAAAGAACGAGTAAAATAAGACCTTTTTTCATATTGTGCTGGGTTTTAATGAGTATACGTAAATTCTTTTTCGTCATAATTGTTTAAATCATCGCAGGTAATAGAGGTGCCCTCTACCACCGCTTTTTCTTTTCCATTCTGCCTCACAGATATTTTGAATGGATAAGGGCAATTGTCAAGTCCACCATACAGTTCTATGCCTATAGTATAGACACCCGGTTGGGGATTAAAAATACGGATGACATCGACTGTTCTTTTGGAATTGCTGATATCAACCCCATCAGGAGCGTTTCCTACAGGCTCAATCGGATCATCAGGCCCATCATACCAGTATTCATATTTGGAGTGATCATAGCCTATACCCTGCCAGATTTCATCATTATCCGGGGTAATTACATAAAGACCATAATCTTTGGCACTACCTTCTTCAAATACAATTTCAATAGGCCCGCTCCATTCTTCCAGCTCTTCTGGATCTTCCCCGGTTTTGAACAGCATAATATTAGGCTGATCTGTATTGATAGGTAAACCGCCTGTAGTGAAAGCAAGAGCATTAGCATTACTAATCAGTATGGGGCGGGGGGACCAGGCATAAGTAGTATTCGGCTTTAAATCTTTCATGGGAATACCATGGGAATGTTTCAGAGAGAGGCTGGCTGCTACGATCTCATCCTTGACCAAACCACTCGCACCCCATTCAATTAGTCTAAAGTTATAATCCCGTGGGGCATACTGACCATCCCATCTAAAGAAAATGTTTGCAGCTTTATCATAAGCTATAACAGGTATCGAATTATTAAGATCAGAATAAAGAAGATCGCATCCTTTCCCTGAAGTACATTCAAATCCCGGCTCTTTTAAGGTTGGAATATCAGCATCCATATAGAAATAATATTGATGTGATTTTACCTGTGGAAGATTAGCAGAACCCGGGCCTACAGGAGGCAGGGTAAATACTTCCCAGGTGTAATTAGAATTACTACCATCGTAAAAATCTTTATTGCTTATAGCAAATGCAGTCCCCGGCAGAGGGTTATTATCACTACTTTTAAAGGGAGCAGCTGCTCCGTTTTTATAAATGTTGATCTTATAACCTCCGGATCCGGCTTTGGGTTGTGTCCATCTAAATGCAATATCATCCCCATAGGTTTGATAAATCTGGTGCCCACTACTTGGTTTTTCCAGCTGAACCTTTACCAAGCTATAATCCACCTTAAAACTCTTAAAATCTTTCGATTTGCCAAATTCAGGACCGGGCTGGCCTGTTTTATCCAAAGGCAGGTTGGGCCCCTTGGGTTTAACACGCCAGTAAATAGTCTGCCCGTCGCCAATACTGCCCGGTAACAGGCCCAGTTCGGTCCTGATCAGAAAACTTTCATCCTTTACACCAACTACATGAAGATCATTGACTGAAAAATTATCATGGTTAAGACCCAGCTCATACCGGTAATCGGTAGCGCCATCAAGCGGTTTAACTGATACCGGGATATTCCAGGGGGCTTCTAAAGAACCATTGGCCGGCTCATTACATTCTGCCATCGGGGTTGTGGTATGGAACATCCGGGCTTTTGTGGAGGTGCCTTTTGCAGCACGTTTCAGGTTAGTGCCCGCATAGATCGTATGCTCGGGCCCTATGGGTTGTACTTTCCAATAATAGTTTTTAGCTACTTTTAAATTAAACTGGCACTCCTGCTGGCCGGCTCCTTTCGCTTTTATGGGTTGATCTAAATAGGTATCCATTTTAATAAACTGGTCATCTTCGGCTACCTGAACCTGGTAGGATTCTACTTTGCCTTCTACCCCGTTCCATATAAATCTGCCTCCTTTCCCATTTTCGCCGATCCAGGGATACATACTGTCATTGACAGGTGATAAAATTTTAGGCTCGCTGGGATTGGTGGTAAACTCACGCGTTTTGCTCCATAAAATATCGGGCGCCAGGCCACCTCCAATATTCACTTCGGGAACTTCACCTGAAGGGGGGAAAAGCTCATCAAAGGACAATTCCTTTCCTTCTTCATTCAAAATGGTGGTAGGCCGTGCCCGCCAGTAATAGGTAACGCCCCCATCCAAATTAGCATCTGACCAAACGCCCAGTTTGCCCGGGGCCGGACTGATGCTGGCTGCTGTTTGAGGAATGATCTTGGTTTCATCAGGCTCTAAAAACTCCGGATCCGTGGAAATCTGGTATTCCCAATTGATCAGTTTATTGCTGCATTGAAAACCCATACGGGTGGGCCACATATCTACATTCTCTGCTTTATCAACAGGATACGCGGCAAGGATGGCTTCGCCGCTTTCACCAATCCCCACGGCGTACCAAGCTTCCTTCACATTATTTACCAACTCTTCCTCCAGCAGGGGATTGCCCGAAGCCAGGCCTTCTGCAATTTTTAAGCTCAAGGCACGTGCGGCAGCGAAATCGCCATTTCGATCAATGTTCATCAGCAATTCAAACAGGATCTGCTCCCCATAATCTGCCCCGATACCCGAAAGCAGGTAATCGGCCTTAGTTGGGTCATCATCCCGATAACCGGCGCCTCCTTTGCATAATAAGTAAAACCAATGATCCATCATACCAGCCAGCCGTTCGGGATAGGCCAGATTGGCGTTATAAGCAGCTCCCTGGTAAAAGGAAGGGTTGTCATAGGCTTTGGGGTTTTTAAAATCCTGCTTTACCGGCGGACCACTCACATTCTGTCCCAGGGTCCATTGCCACTCGAACGGGTCATTCATCGTCCGGTTCTTAATCAATACCCCAAAGATCTGCCCGAGTGATTCGCGGATGGCCAAAGCCTCGGTATTGTTGGGGTCTATAGCGCCTGCTTTTAAAAAGCTAATGGCCTTAGTAATTTCACTGGCCACCATATCCAGGCTGAGGTCCGGGGGGGTAAGAGGGTCTTTAACTCCGTAATAATAAAAGGTTTTATCTACATCATCATAGCCCTTCTGAACATAATCGCCCACCAGAGAGTTAACTGGCATCCCGGCACTAGCGTTATCATCCAGACCATGCCAGTTATGGGTTTCGCTGAAATACTTCAGCGTATGTTCAGTAGCCCAGTGTACACTCACGCCGTTCTTGGAGCTTTCGGGGTCATTGTCAAGATCAAAATTCATATCCTTATCCATATCGACATAAGGTTCCGACGAAGAAATCCGGGTGGAAATTTCAGGCAGGTTGCCGGAAGGATAAGCAAGCAATTTAGACATAGAAAAACCCAGGGGCGTATTCTGTTCCATCAGCACTTTAGTGGTACTTACTGGCTGTAAGCCATCATACCAGGTTTCTGCATTAACTGAAGAAGGGGGATTTGGCTGGGGATCATAACCATCCGGAAGAAACTTAGGGCCTACACCTACTGCATACCAGGCATCCATAATGCTACGATAGGGCTGGGATCCGGCTGGCCAGCCCATCGAAATTGCAGTTTCTAAAGTTAAGGCACGAAAAGCCATAAAATCCGTCTGTTCTGTAAAAGCAGGATTTTTAATAATGGTATTAAATACTAATTTAGCGGCGAGTTCTTCGCCTATATTGTTAATCCCGCTTAGTTTTTGTACCGTATAGCTGTTACCAATACCATTAATTTTAGGAACACCTGCAGGTGTTCCATTCACCAACAGATATAACCAATGATCAATTACACTGGCATTATCATGGTAACTAGCAATACTGACCATAACATTATTAGGATCTTCCTCTTTCCAAAAAAAACCCTCTTTATAAGTATCCGCATGACCAAGATTATGAGGGTTTTCAAAATCACGGAAACCACCAGGTTTAACAAGATCGCCCAAAATCCAGGTTACTGGTTTTCCCTGGCTTCTACCCACACTTCGTCTTAAACTTACACCCAGAATATCACCAAAAGCCTCGCGAATAGACTTGTTTTCATAATTTAGACTATTATCATCCCCATCTATATCGTCCACACTTTCACTAATGTTTTTACTAAAATATAAAATTGCATGGCCCGCCTCATGTCCGATAATGTCTAAACTTGTCTCTGAAATAATCCCCGAACCAGATTTTGGCGCTTTGATATGAATTCCGGCACCGGGGCCGGTAGGTGTGAAAAAGGAACTTCTATTATGAGGAAGATCTTCCACAAAAGCAATATAGCTCTGAAGACCAAACTGATCTACTCCCTTCCAGCTAAATTGATTAAAAGTATATTCAGATAATTTTTGAAGGCCCCATAACACGCTCTGTGCATCAATATAATCATAGGAAGTAGATAAAGGCGGAAGATCAGGGGATAATACTGCACGGGATATAAATTTATCACTAAAATTCCCAAGATTATTAGCAAAATCTACAAAAATTTGAGGTGAACTGGTCGGTCCCATTACAATAATTCCGGGATGATTAATATCCACATAAGAAGCAAGAAGTCGGGCATCAGGAGGAAGCAGCAGTGCTTTTGTCTTTTGATACTGGATAATAGGAACGTTTTGTTGTAAACCATTATAACGCGTTTCCAAATTATTAACCATACCGGGAATAGCATAATAACCGGTTCCATAACCAGGATATCCGGTTATAATATAGTTTTCCTGAGCTTGAGTAGGTATCAAATTAATAAGGGTTAGGAATAAAAGCAACAGAAATCCTAAAAAACGGGATTTAATTTGCCACTTAAAGGGAATCCGTAGGCGGATAGGCCATAGACCCTGAAATTGTTCTTTTTCACTAATTGTACTAGTGCCGATAAATACACTTAATTTTTGTTTTAAGGATACACAGGTAATGTTTTCTTTCATTATTTTACTTTTTAAATTTTAATGAACCATACGTAGGCAGTTAAATTAAATCACATAATAATAAAGAGTGGTATTTAATCTGCTTTATATAATTCGGTTACAATAGTAATTTAATGAGTAAAATATTTAGTTATATAATGAGTAAACGGTAGGTATTATTTAGTAAACGGTAAAAATTGAAGAAATTTTATTTTAGTAAATATGAAAAACAGGGGGAGAAAAGCTAAATTATATCTCTATAATTTATAATTATATTTAATTATTTTATGTTTATAGATATATTAAATATTAAAATTGAAGGGAGGAGGGTAATTAATTGGAGTGAAATAAATCAGAAGTGTGTTTAATATACTTAGACGGAGTATTATGACCAGATTATTGTTTTTTAAGGGGTAACTGTTTTTATTATAAAATAATCATATAGTTAAACAGAAATGAAATATAGAATGAGAATATACTATACACTTAAAAGTTTAATGAAATTAAGGTTTAAGAGGTACCAATCTGTACGCAGCAGGGTTTTTAATATAGCGTTGATAGACTGATTTTATAAAATTAATCAATTCATAATCATTCGCTTCAATAATAAAATTAAAGGATGGCCTGTATTGTTGCATAAAATCTATTAGTATTTCATCACTTAAACCTGTAACATGGCCAACCAACGTTTTAGTGTACCGGTAATCAATCATAGATTCATGGTAATCACGCTCAATAATGCGTTGCAATTGGCGGGCATTTTTACCTTCCCTGCTTAATAAGTTATACAACATACTAATGCTAAGACCTGCCCCACCGCTGCCATTGCTTCCACCGGGTATTAGAGCATTATTTGTATTACCCTTGGCGTAAGCATCTTTATAATCTTTCCGGATCTGTTCTAATTTACTTTTTGGTGAATTTATTGTATCTCGAATAAGAACTTCCTGAAGTTGAATACTTGTTCTTTTCAGATAAAAAAGCACTATATTTTGAGCGTTTACACTAAGGGTATCTACAGCATATCCCTGTAAGGCTGCAATTAAAATATCCCCTACTTGCGCACTACTTGCAAATTCACCTTTGGTATTATTATAAAACCCTTTGCTGGTTCTTAAATTATAAATATAGACCCTGCTTAAACGTTGCTTAGTGCTTTTATCAAACACAATGCCTTGTATTTGCTTTTCTTGTGCAAATAATTGCAAAGCAAAAAAGAAGGAAACAGTTGTTATATAGAAAATCTTTTTCAATAGCTATAAAACTAAGGTAAAATTGGATGGGACTTATTATTTTAACAATAGTTAACAAATGAAACGTGGTCTTCTATCTATTTTTCAGGTAAACGTTTATTTAGACACAAGCAATAATTGTCCTAACTGAATATCAGTATTCTGAAGATTATTTAATATTTTAAGCTCATCAATTGACAAGCTAAAACGCTTTGCAATAGAATAAGCAGTATCCCCCTGTTTAACTTCATAAATTTTCATTGAAACCGGGGTTTTTACTGTTTCATTTTTCTTTTCTTCGGGTATTTTTTCTACAATTTCGGTAAGTACCTTATCTTCACGTTTAATTTTTTCGGATGCATTTTCTTTTCTATCATATTGATCAAGACTATAACGTTGTATAAGATTTATGAGAAGTTCAGGGTATTTTGGATTTGTTGCATAACCTGCCTGTTTTAAACCATTTGCCCATCCCTGGTAATCATTTTTATCCAGCTCAAACAAAAACGCATAACGCTTACGTTTTAAGAATTCAGAATGATCTTTAAATGATTCCTCAGGATTTTTATATACCCTGAAACAATCATCCTTTTTATCATCATCCTTAAAAAAAGTTTTTCCTTTCCAATCAGGAGTGCATTTTATTCCAAAATGATTATTTGCATCTATTGCCAAATTACTATTTCCATTGCCTGATTCTAAAAGGCCTTGAGCTAAAGTAATACTTGCCGGAATACCATATTGGTTCATTTCTGTTATTGCAATAGCTTTAAAACGTGCAATATATTCATCAGCAGTATAGTTTTTTATCAGCGTGTCATTAGAGCCGGACTGACGAATAGTTTTATATTTTGGCTTTTCTGCAAGTGGCTTTTTAGCTGTGCATGAAGTGATAAAAAATACCGGGAATAAAAATATGCTGTGCTTAAGTTTCATATTAAAATTAGATTTTCAGTTTTATTTTAAGCTTAAATCCATTGTTTTTAAGCTGTTTTTTTCATATTTTAAATTTTACGAATTACATAAATGCCATCCCTTACCGGGAGAATCAGCTTTTCTATACGTTTATCATTATTTACCAATTCATTAAAACTCTTTATTCGGGCTGTATCTTTATCAGCGGCAGCATTTAAAACCTTACCGCTCCAAAGCACATTGTCTACAATAATAACGCCTCCGGGTTTTAACTTATTAATTACAAGTTCATAATAATTAGTATTATTCTTTTTGTCGGCATCTATAAAAACCAAATCAAAAACTTCATCTAATTGCGGGATAATATCTAGTGCAGCTCCGAAGTGAATGATAATTTGATCATTAAAATCAGATTTTCTAAAATTGGCTTGTACCAATTCTTTTAATTCTTTGTTAATATCAATGGTATGAATGATGCCTTTTTCACTCAACCCTTCGGCAAGGCACAGAGTGGCATAGCCAGTAAAAGTTCCTATTTCTAAAATACGATTGGGTTTAATTAATTTAGAGATCATGCTGAGTACACGCCCCTGATAATGGCCGGAAATCATTCGTGGTAATAAAACCTTCAAATTTGTTTCCCTATCAATGCTTTTCAGCAGTTCAGTTTCCGGATCACAATAATTTTCCAGGTAATTTTTAAGTTCATCGCTCATTAATACCATGCGGTAAAGGTAATAATTTTGAAATAAGGGTATTATTTAAGCATAATAATGTGGATATTGAACGTAAAGGATGTTTTATTTTCTGAGTTTAATTCTCTTACCTTTGTATACATTCAGGTCTACAAAACCTTTTATCCCACTTAAATGTCCTCTGTTGGCATATTGCCAGAATAGCCATTCCCTGTTATCGGGTAGTTTTGGTTTTGAATAAATATCTCTTATCCAGACAGGGCATTCCTTGAAATTGTTAATGAGATAAATATCATAAAAATCGGTTGTTACATAAATAATGGGAAATTCTCCATAATGATCTTTTATCTTATCAATATAATCCTGAATTTCCTTGATTACCTGGTCTTTTGATTTTTCAGTTTTACAATTACCGCCAAATTCCAGGTCAATTACCGGAGGTAATGATCCTGGTTCTTTGGGAACTGATGCAATGAAATTATCGGCCTGCTCAATTCCAGTTTTACAAAGACTGTAAAAATGATAGGCTCCTACGGCATATTTTGAACTTTTTGCATGATCCCAGTTTTCTTTAAATTTAGGATCCTTAAAATTACCCCCTTCTGTTGCTTTAATAAATATGAATGAAATATTTTCTTTTTCAAGTTCTTTCCAATCAATTTCGCCCTGATGATGCGAAATATCAATTCCCTGAATTGGGAATTCTTGGGGTGATGGATAATTAAAACATATATAGCCATTATATAGAAGGAAAGGTATAGATAGGCTACAAATTATTGCAATCATTAATAGTATAAATAATCTGTTTCTCATTTCAAGCAATTTTAACAATCCATGCCATTTTGTTTATTCTTAGTGAATTTCTTTTTAAAATAATTTTTTTTGTAGTTTGCGCTCTAAATTTAAACCATTAAATAGCCCTTATGAAACAATTAACGATTATTATTTTGTTAGCAATCCAGTTTGCAAGTTGCGGAGATAAATCACGCAAAGATACTTATACTCAAACAAGTAATGACTCAACTAATTCAGCAAACTTTTCCGATTCTGGAGAATCTAGCTTTCAACTAATTAAATATGACGGCGAAACAGGTTATCAATATAAATCAACAGAGGTAAATTATAAAACCGTTAATATTAATCCATTTCATACGGCAGATGCAGAATACTTTATTGCAAAATATACAAGTTCAACAAGTGCGGCTACGTCTAAAGAAAATCAGGATAAAACTATTGAAGTTGAATTAAGGTCGATGAAAACTCCTGATAAAACAGCATTAAAAATTAAACAGGATTGTGATGACTTATTTTTAGAACAGGATTATTATAAAACTGTTAAATATGGTTGTTGCGGAGCAGAAGATCAAATTAAGCTTTACAATTATGAAAACAAATTAATTATTGAAGGTACTGCACAAATAATAAAAGGTAGTATCCCAAATGCTGGTCTTGATTTTTATGTAGCTTATAAACCAAGTCAGGATACTTCCTATTTAGGTGCAATCTATTACAGCTATAGAGGTTCAGAGAGATATGAGATAAAAATAAAAGCAGACTCTTCTGTTTCTAAAAATTGTGGTAATTTTTCACCAAACATCTCTATTTATTCAGCAAATTCAAAAGATAAGTTTTTAAAGAATAACAATGAGTATGAGCTTTGGTCTTTAGATGGTACCAAAAGCAAAGATCAGATTAACAATATCTCATTAAAAGTTCTTTTTGAGTGTGCAGATGAACGTCAGTTTAATGCCATAGTAATTCCTATTACCAATGGTAAACCGTTTGGGAAAGACGATAAAGTACAGGAATATATCTACAAATAAGAGTTGATACTTAATCTAACATTTTTAAAGGCACATATTAGAACAAAGCTTTATTGTTCTAATATGTGCCTTATCTGATTTTTATCTTGGGCTATAGGTAATATAAGGGACGATCATCTCTTCTAAAGAGATACCGCCATGCTGAAAAGTTTCATTAAAATAATTTACAAACTGGTTATAGTTATTAGGATAAACAAAAAAACTATCCTCCTTAGCAAAAATATAGCTGGAACTCATGTGCAATTTTGGAAGCATTGCATCGGCAGGATTTTTAACAAGAAACACTTCTTTAGCATTATAATTTAAGTTTTTCCCTTGTTTATAACGCAAATTAGTATTGGTATTTCTGTCACCAATAACCTTGCTTGGATGCTTTACCCGTATCGTTCCATGATCTGTAGTGATAATTAGTTTAATGTTTTTCTGAGATAATTTCTTCAAAGCATCTAACAAAGGTGAATGTTCAAACCATGATAAGGTAAGAGAGCGATAAGCTGCTTCGTCATTTGCCAATTCGCGAATCATGGCCATATCTGTACGGGCATGTGAAAGCATATCAACAAAATTATATACAATCACGTTCAGATCATTATTCATTAAATTGTTTATATTCTCTGTAATATCTTTCCCCTGTTCAAACGTAAGTACTTTATGATAGGAATGCTTACATTCTTTACGTAAACTGCGTTGGATTTGATCTGCCAGAAAGCTCTCTTCATACAAATTCTTTCCGCCCTCATCTTCATCATTCTGCCACATTTCCGGAAAACGTTTTTCCATTTCAGAAGGCATTAATCCCGAAAAAATTGAATTACGGGCATATTGTGTTGCGGTAGGTAAAATGCTGTAATAGCTATCTTCCTCATCTAAGCGATAGTATTCTGTTAAAATAGAATTGATCATTTTCCACTGATCATATCTTAGATTATCAACTAAAATAAAAAAAGCAGGTTTACCACTTTCCATTGATGGGAAAACCTTCTTTTTAAATAGCTGATTAGAAGTAACCGGTCCGGATTCTGGGTTTTTTATCCAGTTGATATAATTCTTCTCAATAAATTTCGAAAATTGAATATTGGCTTCCGATTTTTGCATCGTTAAAATCTCATGCATTCCGGCATCTTCCAGTTTTTCTAACGAAATTTCCCAGAAAACCAATTTTTTATAGACATCAACCCATTCTGAATAGTTTAAGTTTTCGTGGAGCGTCATTCCAAGCGTTCTAAAATCCTGCTGGTAAGCCATGGATGTTTTTTCACTCACTAAACGCTTGTTATCAATTAGTTTTTTAATGGTTAACAATATCTGTTTAGGATTTACCGGTTTAATCAAATAATCATCAATTTTAAAACCAATGGCGTCCTCCATTAAGTATTCTTCTTCATTTTTGGTAATTAAAACTACAGGCACATCTGCTTTTAAGCTTTTAATTTCCGCAAGTGTTTCCAGACCGGTTAGGCCAGGCATATTTTCATCCAGAAATACTAGATCAAAGTTTTCCTTTTTAAAGTATTCCAAAGCATCATTTCCATTCGTTACCGTTTTTACTTTATATCCTTTTTCATTTAAAAAGAGTATATGTGGCTTTAACAGATCAATTTCATCATCTGCCCATAAAATGTAGGTCTCTTGCATAATTTTTTATTATTATAACGGCTTTAAATGCTTTTTGTTGATTTATATTGTTATTTTTCTTGACCCTAAATAATTAAGGATTTTTTATTTCATAAAAATAGCAATTTTTGTGCCCTATACTCCGCATTTTGAATAAGAAGAAAATTATTAATGATCCTGTTTACGGATTCATTACTATTCCGTCCGAATTAGTCTTTGATTTGATCCAACATCCCTATGTTCAAAGGATGCGTTATATCAAACAGTTAGGTATGACACACCTTGTTTATCCCGGGGCATTACATACCCGTTTTCATCATGCAATTGGGGCTATGCATTTAATGTGCATGGCAGTTGAAACATTAAAAAATAAAGGACATGTTATTTCTAAGGAAGAGGAAGAAGCCGTAACTATTGCTATTTTATTACATGATATTGGCCACGGACCATTTTCACATGCATTAGAACATAGCATTGTTGAAGGAATTTCGCATGAGCATATTTCTGCTCTGCTTATGGATAATTTAAACAAGGAGTTTAAGGGTAGGCTAAAAATGGCCATTGATATTTTTAATCAAAAATATTCTAAAAAATTTCTTTATCAGTTAGTTTCGGGGCAGCTTGATATAGACAGGATGGATTACCTTAACCGGGATAGCTATTTCACAGGTGTATCAGAAGGTGTAATCAGTTTTGACCGTATTATTAAAATGCTTGATGTAGTTAATGACCAATTGGTAGTACAGGAAAAAGGGATGTATTCCATAGAAAACTTTTTGATAGCACGCCGTTTAATGTACTGGCAGGTTTATCTTCATAAAACGGTTATTGGAGCTGAACAATTACTGGTTAAAATACTACAACGTGCCAAAGAACTCTCCTTTAAAGGTAAAACACTTTTTGCAACTCCAAATTTTTCTCACTTCCTTAATAATTCCATTACATCAGAAGATTTCTCTCAAAATTCCGAACATTTAAAACGATTTTCAATGCTGGATGATAATGATATATTTACATCCATTAAAGTTTGGGTAAATCATGATGATCTGATACTTTCTACATTATGTAAAAACATGATCAATAGAAACTTATACCAGGTAGAAATTACTAATGATCCACCGCCTTTAAATAGAATTAATGAGCTTTCAGCATTTGTATGCAATAGATTTGGAATTGACGATGATGATATCTCCTATTTTGTTTTTACAGATATCATAAAAAATAATGCATATAAAGTAGGTGATGGAAGCATTCAGATTTTAATGAAAAGCGGTTTGGTACAAGATATTACAACAGCGTCAGATAATTCTAATGTGAAAGCATTAACACAAACTGTTCAAAAATATATTCTTTGTTACGTTAAAGGGATAAAAAGTTAAATTAAAACTGCTGAAATCAGAATAAGATAATATCAGTACAATTACTAAAGTAAATTTGTTCGGTAATTTTTAACCTCTAAATTTGTCAAATGCAATTAACTGCGCACCAGATTGGCCTTTTGTTAAATGGAACCGTAGAAGGTAATCCGGATGTAGCAGTAAATAAGCTGTCTAAAATTGAAGATGCACAAAAGAATTCACTTTCATTTTTAGCAAATCCCCGTTATGAACAATTTTTATATACCACTCAGGCATCTATTGTAATTATCAATCATGATCAACTACTTAACCAGCCTGTAAACTCTACATTAATACGTGTAAAAGATGCCTATAGTGCTTTTTCTGTCTTACTTGAACAGTACAAAACTTTAATTTTAGATAAAAAAGGGATTGAAGAATTCGCATTTGTTCATCCAACAGCTAAGATTGGTAAAAATGTTTACATTGGTGCTTTTGCTTATATTGGACCCCATGCAATTGTAGGTGATCATTCTAAAATATACCCCCATGTTTATTTAGGAGATAATGTACAGGTTGGAAATAATACAACCTTATTTTCAGGGGTAAAGATCTATTTCGATTGTCTAATAGGAAATCAGGTAACCATCCATTCCAGCACAGTTATTGGCAGCGATGGATTTGGATTTGCACCTCAAAAGGATGGTAGTTTCAGTAAAGTAAGGCAAATAGGTAATGTAATTATTGAAGATGATGTAGAAATTGGAGCAAATACCTGTATTGACCGGGCTACATTAGGTTCAACCATTATCCGCAAAGGAGTTAAACTGGATAACTTAATTCAAATTGCCCATAATGTAGAGATTGGAGCAAATGCGGCAATTGCCGCACAGACGGGAATTTCAGGAAGCACTAAAATTGGTGACAGATCTATTATTGCCGGCCAGGTTGGAATCGTTGGACATATTAGTATTGCAAACGGTTCAAATATTGGCGCTAAATCAGGCGTAAATAATTCCATTAAAGAAGAGAATAAAGCCTGGAATGGAGTTCCCTTAACTAATTACAGAGATTCCTTAAAAATCCAGGTAATACTTAAACGCCTGCCCGACCTGGAAAAGAAAATTGAAGAACTGGAAGAAAAGATAAAGAGCCTGATTAAGGGTCTTTGATAAATAAATCCGCTTATTGATAATAAGATACTGAATAGAATGAATATAAAACAAAGAACTATAAAAGCCGAGGTTTCTGTTAAAGGAGTAGGTCTGCATACCGGACAAGCTGTAACCATGACTTTTAAGCCCGCCTTAGAAAACCACGGATATAAATTTAAACGTATTGATCTGCCAGGCAGCCCTGTTATTGATGCGGATGTGGATAATGTAACCGATACCTCACGTGGAACAACAATTTCTCAAAACGGAGCTACCGTAAGTACAATAGAACATGTTTTAGCCGGATTAGTTGGCCTGGAAGTAGATAATATATTAATTGAACTTGACGGGCCCGAAACACCCATTATGGATGGAAGTTCCATTATGTTTATTGAAGCACTTGAAAAAGTTGGTTTCAGGGAACAGGATACAGACCGGGAATATTATAATATTCCTTATAATATCCATTATTCAGAAGCAGACCGTAAAGTTGAAATGGTAGCGATGCCTTTGGATGATTACCGCTTTACCTGTATGATTGATTATAATTCACCTGTATTAGGCAGCCAGCATGCGGCAATAACTACCATATCCGAATTTAAACGCGAAATAGCTTCCTGCCGGACATTTTGTTTTTTACACGAACTCGAAATGTTATTAGAAAACAACCTGATTAAAGGTGGTGATCTGAATAATGCCATAGTAGTGGTTGATAAACAGGTAAGCAAAGAAGAATTAAAACATTTAGCCGTACTTTTTAATCGTGATGATATTGATGTTGCTCAGGAAGGAATACTGAATAATATTAAACTTCGCCACCAAAATGAACCTGCACGTCATAAACTGTTAGATATGATTGGTGATCTGGCTCTGGTTGGCGTGCCCTTACGTGGCCACATTATGGCAGCAAGGCCGGGACATGCGGCAAACATCGCCTTTGCTAAGAAAATTAAAGCCCAGATCAAAAAAGAAAAAAGCAAAAAGCACGTACAAATCTATAACCCTAATGCTACCCCCGTTTATGATACAGTTCAGGTAATGAATATTTTGCCACACCGTCCGCCTATGCTGATGATTGACAAGATCATTGAATTAAGCAAAAGTCATGTGGTTGGTGTAAAAAATGTAACTATGAATGAGCCATTCTTTGTAGGGCATTTTCCGGATGCACCCGTTATGCCCGGAGTACTGCAAATAGAAGCCATGGCGCAAACAGGGGGAATTCTTGTTCTAAATACCGTTCCCGATCCTGAAAATTATCTTACCTACCTGCTTAAGATAGAAAATGCCCGCTTTAAAGAGAAAGTTTTACCTGGCGATACCCTCATTTTCAGATGTGACCTGATTACCCCTATACGCAGGGGAATTGCACAAATGAAAGGTGTAGGCATGGTTGGAGACCGGATAGTTGTGGAAGCCGAACTAATGGCCCTGATCTCTAAAATAGAAGAAAAAGAAGCATGATCCAGCCTTTAGCATATATTCATCCCCAGGCAAAAATCGCAGATAATGTAGTGATCGAACCATTTGTAACCATTCATAAAGATGTAATTATTGGCGAAGGCACCTGGATAGGGTCTAACGTAACTATTATGGATGGTGCCCGTATTGGTAAAAACTGCCGCATTTTTCCCGGCGCTGTAGTATCTGCTCCGCCACAGGATATGAAATACAAAGGTGAAGCAACCACAGTAACAGTTGGGGATAATACCATTATCCGCGAATGCGTAACCCTAAACCGCGGAACCGCATTAGATAAAAATACAACATCTATTGGGAAGAACTGCCTGTTAATGGCTTATGTACATATTGCGCATGACTGCGTTATTGGCAACAATGTGATTATAGCGAATGCGGTACAATTAGCCGGGCATATTGAAGTGCAGGACTTTGCTTTCATTGGCGGCGCATCTGCCGTTCATCAATTCGTATCCATTGGAGCCCATTCCATTATTTCCGGCGGTTCATTAGTCCGTAAAGATGTTCCGCCTTATACCAAAGCCGGTCGTGAACCCCTGTCTTATATAGGGATCAACTCGGTTGGTTTACGGAGAAGGGGATTTTCATCAGAACAGATCAATGAAATACAGGATATTTACCGCACCATCTTTCTCAAAAAATTAAATACCAGTAAAGCTTTGGATATTATAGAAACAGAGCGCCAGCCTACTGAAATACGTGATGAAATTATGGATTTTATACGTAATTCAAACCGGGGTGTGATGAAGGGTTTCAGCAATGTTTAATTCACAGGCCTTGCAGGGAATCAAACCCTGAGTTTCAATCAGCATGAATATTCTTTTAGAAAATATTGGCCGTCGGTTTAATCGGGAATGGATATTCAAGAACATAAATTACACCTTTGAACAGGGAGAAAGCTACGCTGTTTTAGGCCCCAACGGATCCGGGAAATCTACCCTGTTACAGATCATCTGCGGCAGTCTTAGCCCATCAGTAGGAACCATCACTCATCGTTTAGAAAATAAGCAAATAGACGTTGAACAAGTTTTTGAACACATTTCCCTGACCGCATCTTACCTGGAATTAATTGAAGAGTTTACCCTCGAAGAGATCATTAGCTTCCATTTTAAATTTAAAAGTTACCGCGACGGATTAAATGCAACAACGATCATTGACCTCTTAGGCTTGCAAAATGCCTCGCAAAAAATATTAAAATATTTTTCATCAGGAATGAAACAACGGGTTAAACTGGCTTTAGCTTTTTGCTCAAATGCACCTGTTCTACTGCTTGACGAGCCCACTTCTAATCTGGATATCCAGGGAGTACAATGGTATTTATCACTTATTGAACAATTTTCGGTAAACCGCTTAGTAATTATCTGTTCCAACCAGGAACATGAATACGGGTTTTGCGACCACCAGCTTAAATTACAAGACTACAAACAGTAGTTTCTGTTTGAACAATCTCAATAAAAAAAATTATCTTAGCGGCTCAAAAAAAACCGCTTATATTCCTTATTAAGTATACAATTTATGGCAAAAGCATCTGATGTAAAGAACGGCAACATACTACGTTTCAATGGCGAACTGGTAACTGTAGAAGAATTTATTCATCGTACCCCCGGTAAAGGCGGTGCATTTTACATTGGAAAAATGCGCAATATAAAAACCGGAAAAATAGTAGAATCACGCTTTGGTACAGATGAGCAGGTAGAAATATGCCGTGTTGAAACTAGTGACTATCAATACTTGTATGAAGAAGGCGATTATTACGTAGTGATGGATAATACCTCGTTTGAGCAATTTAGTATTGATAAATCCCTGTTTGGTACTGCGGCAAAATTCCTGAAAGAAGGAATGGATGTAATTGTTTCTTTTGAAAGTGAAGAACCCATTATGGCGCAGGCCCCAACAACTGTTGAATTAGTGATATCATACACAGAACCTGCGGTTAAAGGAGATACCTCTACAAACGCATTAAAAAGCGCAACCGTTGAAACCGGGGTAGAAATTAAAGTACCCATGTTTGTAAACCAGGGCGATAAGGTAAAAGTTGATACACGCACAGGCGATTATATAGAACGGGTTAAATAGTCTTTAACCACTAATTTCTTGACAACAAATTCTTCTAAATAAGCCCCATTCGGTTTGAATCCAACTTTAGGAGTATAAAAAGCAAAACGGTAAAACTCCAGAGGGATGAACCGCCATAACTGATAAATGGCAAAGGAATACCAATAACCGGAATCAAACCAATGGTCATCCCGATATTGATGAAGAAGTGGAAAAAGATAATAGAGGCCACGCCATAAGCATAAATACGGGTAAATGAGGAGCGCTGCCTTTCGGCGATAGTAACAATGCGCAGTAATAAAAATACATAAAGGCCAATAACCACAACACATCCGGCAAAACCCCACTCTTCTCCAATAGTGCAGAAAATAAAGTCGGTACTCTGTTCTGGTACAAAATCATATTTTGTTTGTGTACCCTGTAAATAACCTTTGCCCCACATCCCGCCGGAGCCAATAGCAATTTTAGACTGATTAACATTGTATCCATCACCACGGGGATCATCCACCTTACCTAAAATAACATCAATACGATTTCGTTGGTGTGTTTGCAGTATATTCTTATAAGCATAATCCACGAAAAAGATAAATACTACCGATATAACAAAACCGGCTACGATTATTTTAATATGTTCTTTGTTCTTGCGGAAACTATATATTAATAATGCGGCCAGCAGAATAAGCCCTGCAATTAAATAATACTTGGAAATTAATAACGCTAAAACAAAGAGAATAATTAATAATGCTCCCAGTATTAAAAAATAACCGGATAAGCCTTCGCGGTATAATACAAAAATAAGCGAGGTAAAAGTAAGGGCAGAACCGGCATCGGGCTGACGCATAATCAGCACCATGGGTATTAATAAAATAAGCGCCACAACAATTTTGGTACGCATATCCTGAATTTTTATATTATTAGAACTCAGATACCGGGCTAAAAGCAAGCAGGTGGAAAACTTGGCAAATTCGGAAGGCTGTAACCTGAAACTTCCTATAGGTATCCACGCCTGGTTACCTCCTACATTGCGTCCAACTATTAATACGAGAATTAAGAGAAGTAAAGTAATCCCGTAAAGTATGGGCGAAATAGCATTAAAGAATTTTGAGTCGAGTAATAAAATAATAAATCCTAATACAAAAGCAGATACAATAAACAGTAATTGTTTTCCATAATTAGTATCTAAATTAAAAATGCTTGGTTTATCAGGATTGTAAACCGCTGCATGAATATTAAACCAGCCTATAATGCATAATGCCAGGAAGGTTAATACAACCATCCAGTCTAAGTTGAAAAAAAGGCTTCTTTGGTTATTCATTTTTTATTTTCAAATGCAGTAAATTAATGTTTATTATTGATGGTGTCTGGCTTTTGTTTAACATTAGCATCTGGTTTTACCGGCTTATAGGGCATTAGATTGGCATTATATAAATGATCTACATATGATTTTGGCCTCGAAACATTACCTTTAATATACTTTTCGACCATTAAACTGGCTATTGGTGCTGACCAGGTAGCGCCGTAACCGGCATTTTCTACGACAACGGCTATAGCAATTTTAGGATTTTCCCGCGGAGCGAAAGCGACAAACACAGAGTGATTTTTTCCATGAGGGTTTTGTACTGTTCCTGTTTTACCGCACATCTCAATCCCCTGTATCCTGGCATTAGTTGCGGTACCATATCCATTTACTGCCCCGCTCATCCCTTCAATTACCGGAATGAAGTATTGCGCATCTATTCCCGCACTATTTCTTTTAGTATATTCTGACTTAATTATTTTTTTATCACCTATGGCTTTAATTAAATGTGGTTTGTAAAAGAAACCCCGGTTTGCCACAATAGCCATTACATTGGCCATTTGCAGGGGGGTAATTCCTAACTCACCCTGACCAATAGATAGGGATATATTAAAACTGGAACTCCACTGATCGCTCCCCCAGCGCTTGGTATAGTAGTCAGCGGTAGGTATCAGGCCTTTACGTTCATTGGGCAGATCGATCCCTAAAATACTGCCAATACCAAAGTGTGATACCGCGGTCCGCCATCTGGTATAGCCATCAACTGACCGCATTCCGGAATGGTCAACCATACGGTTATAGGTATATCCGTAATAAGTATTACAGGAGTGCGCTATTGACCCAATTAAGTTTACTGATCCATGAACGTGGGTACATTTCATGACCTGGTTACCATAATGATAACCTCCGCCACAATTAAAAACAGTACTTTCATTAATGAGACCTAATTGCTGGGCAACTAAAGCATTCACAACTTTAAAGATAGATCCTGGCGGATATTCGGCCTGCATCGGGCGGATAAACATAGGCTTATTCGGATCGTTTTGAAATTTCATGTAGTTATTACCACGCTCACGGCCTACCATTAAGTTGGGGTCATACCCTGGACTGCTGACAAAGGCGAGTATTTCTCCTGTTGAGGGTTCAATAGCTACAACACTTCCTATTTTATTCTGCATTAATTTTTCGCCAAACTTCTGGAGATCTTTATCCAGGGATGAAATTAAGCGTTCTCCGGATACAGCCAGGGTATCGTACTTTCCATCTGCATAATGACCTTTAGGCCGGTTCAGGGCATCTACCAATACATTTTGTACACCCCGTTGTCCGCGTAATAAGGTTTCATAAGATTTTTCTACACCACTTATGCCCATATAATCTCCCTGGCTATAAAATCCTTTTGATTTTTCAATCGCTTTTTCATTTACTTCACCAATATAACCTAAAAATTGTGCGGCTGTACTATCCGGATATCTTCTTACCGTACGGTTTTGCACAAAAAAACCGGGGAATTCAAATAGCTTTTCCTGAAAAGCAGCATAGGTAATTGCAGATAGTTGTTTTTCAAAGATAGATGCCTTATATGGCGAATATCTTTTCGCTTTTTTAAACCGTTTATTAAAAGCAAGCTGATCAAAACCAATTAATTTGCAGAATTCTAACGTGTCAAATGGTTTTACTTCATTTGGAATGATCATCAGGTCATAAACTACTTCATTTTGTACCAGAATTTTTTCTTTCCGGTCTAAAATTATCCCGCGGGCAGGATAAATGATCAATCTGCGAAGTACATTGTTATTAGCTGAAAGTATATATTGATCGCTGACTAATTGAATGTAGAATAATCGAACCAGTAATATAACTGTTATACCAACAATAATTCCCTGAAAAACAAATTTTCTGGCAAAAAAACTATTCATTATCGCACTTTTTTACGGAAGAAAATAAGCTCAGTAACTACCATTAGAAGTATAGTGAACATTGAACTGAAAAGAACTCGTATTAGCGTATAACTAAGATTAGCCAGGCTGAAAGTTTCAAAAGTAAAGAGCACTAAGTGATGTATGAATGTAAGAACCGTGGCGTAAAAAATAAACCACCGGAAACCCATAATTCCTAAACTGGGTTCAGGTTCGTTATCGAAACCATCACGGTGTACCGTAATACTTATAAAAGCGATTCTGACAAAAGCTAAAACTGTACAGGCAGCGGCGTTTAAACCCAAGGTATTGTAAAATAAATCAACGGTTAATCCGGTTAAAAAAGAGAGAAAAAATAAAAGCCAGTTTGGGGTTTCAAATGGAAGGAGTAAAATAAAAAGAATATATAAAAAGGGGATTGCAAGATTATAATATCCCATATTTTTCAAGAAAAAACCCTGTAAGGCAATTAATAGAATAAACCGGATCAGATTGAAAAAAATAACTCGCCCCATGATTTAAGGTGTTTTAATTGACGTTTCTAAAATCTGCTGCTCTTTAGAAGATAAGTTATTTATAACATACACATATTCTAAATTCACAAAATCTGTGGCTAATTTAACTTCAATATTTAAAAAACTATCCCCGCTTTTTAAATCAGTACGGTTAACTCTACCAATATCAGTCCCGGCGGGAAAGAAGACAGAATACCTTGAGCTTACTACCCGATCGCCCTTTTTTACTCTGATATGATTGGGAATATCCTTAAGTATAGCCAGGTTCGTATTAAAATTTCCCTCACCCCAAATTAATGAACCTATATTATTATTTACGCTTGCGCTGAAACGGGTTTGGCTATGAAGCAGGGATTGTACAATGGCAAAGTTTTGACTCACATTTTTAACAACTCCTACCACACCGTTTGGCCCTATTACGCCCATTCCTTTTTCTATTCCTTGATTTTTACCGCGATTAATGGTTATAAAGTTATTTTCCTGCCGGATAGAGTTATTTACAACCTGTGCGACAGTATAGGTATATTGTTGCTGATTAAGGCTATCATTAACTGTTTTTTGTATAACCTGATTATTAAAGTATGAAGATTTAAGCTGATTTCTCAGCCTTACATTTTCCCTGGCCAAACTATCATTGGTAGCAGCTAAAGTGAGGTAACTTTCAAAATGATTTACTTTTTCATAAGCTGTACCTATTAACTGATTAGAACAATTCCAAGTACTGGCTTTCTGATATGAATTATTGTTGAGTAATAACGTTAAGGATGCAACTAGAAAAATAATCAATAAAAAAAAAGCATTGTATTTATTGATAAGAATCCACAGATTACGCATGGTTTATACTTGGCGGACTGAAGGTAAAAAGGAAAACCCATCAGTTGTTATTTTCTTCATTAGATAACTACTGCATTAAAAATTTAAAATTTCCAATATTTTTAAGAGCGATACCGGTACCACGAACCACTGCACGTAAAGGATCTTCGGCTACATGAACAGGCAATTTGGTTTTTGCACTTACACGTTTATCTAAACCACGCAATAATGCGCCCCCTCCGGTTAAATATATACCTGTTTGATAAATATCTGCAGAAAGTTCCGGCGGGGTTATTTCTAAGGCCTTTAAAATTGCTTCTTCAATTTTTGAGATAGATTTATCTAAACAATGTGCTATTTCTGTATATGAAACAGTAATTTGTTTAGGAACACCGGTCATTAAATCACGACCCTGAACAGCATAATCTGCCGGTGGATCTGCAAGTTCTGGTAGAGCGGCACCAACTTCAATTTTAATTTTCTCTGCTGTACGGTCACCGATCATAATGTTATGCTGACGACGGATATACTGAACAATATCGCTATCAAAATTATCACCGGCCACTCTGATGGATTGATCACAAACAATACCAGATAAAGCAATGACGGCAATTTCTGTGGTACCACCGCCAATATCAATAATCATATTTCCTTTAGGCTCTTCTACATCTATACCAATACCAACTGCAGCAGCCATCGGCTCATGAATTAAATATACTTCTTTGGCCCCGGCAATTTCGGCAGAATCGCGTACGGCACGTTTTTCAACCTCAGTAATGCCTGATGGTATACAAATTACCATTCGTAATGATGGAAAAAACCAGCCTTTACCATTATTGATCATTTTGATCATTCCCCTGATCATGTATTCTGCTGCATTAAAGTCAGCAATTACACCATCTTTCAAAGGGCGTACGGTACGAATATTATCATGGGTTTTGCCTTCCATTTGCATGGCATGCCTGCCTATAGCAATTACTTTATTTGTAGTGCGGTCAAAAGCCACAATAGATGGCTCGTCAACTACAACTTTATCGTTATGAATTATTAAGGTGTTAGCAGTACCTAAATCAATTGCTATTTCCTGTGTAAACCAATTAAATAAACCCATTTGGTGTATAATATATTTTTAAAAAATTACGCAAAGTTAAACTCTTTTTATTAATGTATTGTATAAATTTTAATGCTTGAAATGACGGATACCTGTGACTACCATCCCCACACTTTTTTTATTAGCCATATCAATGGATTCCTGATCTTTTATTGACCCCCCTGGTTGTAATATCATTCCAATTCCTGCATCAGCAGCAATTTCCACACAATCAGGGAAAGGGAAAAAAGCATCTGATGCCATGACACAACCTCTAAGGTTAAAACCGAAAGTTTCTGCTTTAAGAATAGCCTGTTGCAAAGCATCAACCCGCGAGGTTTGCCCGATACCACTTGCAATTAGCTTATGGTCTTTTGCCAATACAATGGTATTTGATTTAGTATGTTTTACTATTTTATTGGCAAATACTAAGTCTTTTAATTCCCCTTCTGTTGGTTTACGATCAGTTACCGGGACCATGTTTTCAGCAGTTTTTGTAAACAGGTCCTTATCCTGTTCTATTACTCCATTAAGCAATGTTTTAAATTGCTTTGCAGGAAGTTTTACCTTTTTACGTCTTAACAGAATACGATTTTTTTTACCTGACAGGATTTGTTGGGCTTGTGCTGTAAATGATGGGGCTATAAGAACTTCAAAAAACAACTTATTAATTTCTGCGGCGGTTACTTCATCTACTTCTCTATTACAAATTAATACTCCGCCAAAGGCCGAAACAGGATCGCAAGCCAGTGCATTAGTCCAGGCAGAAAGCAGGTTGTCTGCTGATGCCAAACCACAGGCATTGGTATGTTTTAAAATTGCAAAGGTTGGTTCTTCAAATTCATCTATAAGATTAACAGCAGCATCAACATCAACTAAATTATTGTAAGATAATTCTTTGCCGTTTAGCTTTTCAAACATGGCATCTAAATTACCATAAAAAACACCTTTCTGATGAGGGTTTTCCCCGTAACGAAGTTCACTGACTTGTTGTTCACTGATTTTTAGAACGTTTAATGATTCTTCCTGATTAAAGTAGTTAAAAATGCCCGTATCATAATGCGATGAAACATTAAATGCCTTTCTTGCAAAATTCTTTCGGTCAGTCAGGGTTGTACATCCGGTATTATTTGTAAGGATGTTTTCTAATACTTCGTAATCATTTTTTGATGCAATAATTGCTACATCCTTATAGTTTTTTGCCGCGGCACGTATTAATGAAATTCCGCCGATATCAATTTTCTCAATTATTTCATGTTCTGCGGCACCGGATTTTACCGTTTCTTCAAAAGGATACAGATCAACAATAACCAGGTCAATTTCCGGTATTTCATATTGTTCAATTTGTAACTGATCTTCAGCCTGGTCGCGGCGATTAAGAATACCTCCAAAAACTTTAGGATGTAATGTTTTTACACGTCCGCCTAATATGGATGGATAAGTAGTTAAATCTTCAACTGCTGTTACCCGAATATCCAGATCACGAATGAATTTTTCAGTTCCGCCGGTAGAGTAAATTTTTACATCATAATCAGCCAGCTGCCGGATTAGCGGTTCTAAATTATCTTTGGAATAAACGGAAATAAGGGCATTTTTAATCTTAACCAGATCAGGCATTAGTCTATGGGTATTGAATTACAAACTTATATATTTTACAGGGATATTTGGCAGAAAACGGAATAGATATTTTGAATATAAAATCCAAATAATACCCCCTCTTAGCGTCAATTATTTTTAATAATTAGTATGAACTATCTTTTATCTTTCTAATTACCTGTTCAATAATTTTAGGATAGTACTGGTGTTCTAATTGCTGTACTTTAAATCTCAGCATTTCCAGGTCGTCTTCTTTTTCTATACGGAAACGGGATTGATAGATAATTTCTCCCTCATCAAAATTATCATTAACAAAATGGATGGTAATACCCGATTCTTCTTCGCCTGATTCTAAAACAGACTGGTGAACTTTATCTCCGTACATTCCTTTACCTCCAAACTTTGGTAAAAGCGCCGGATGGATATTAATAATTTGATCAGGGAATGCCTGCAATAAATTGGGCGGAATAAGCCATAAAAAACCGGCCAGAACAACCATATCTATATGCAGGTTTTTAAGCAGGTTAACTATATCGTCTGTTTGATAAAATTCATGCTTATCAAAAATATGCGTGGGCATTTCAAAATTATCGGCTCGTTGCAAAACATAAGCTTCAGCATTATTGCTTAATATTAAGACTACTTCGGCATAGGCGTGTTTTTTAAAATGCTCCATTATTTTTTGGGCATTTGAACCGGAGCCTGAAGCAAAAATGGCGATGCGTTTTTTCAACTCATTTAATTCTTTTAACAAAGGTATTATTTTGAAGTTCTTATTATTAATGAATTCATACAATCTATACTAATACGCATTTAACCGCTAAATTTTGAGGGAGGGGGAAACAAGTTTTATCAGTTAAAAAAGCTCCTCCGTTTTTTTATAAACAAATATTTACCTATGTTGCTTCTTTAATACTACACTTTACATCATGGAACAGAAACAATATCCTTTTTATATAAAAAGTACCACTATACTTTTTGGCCTTATTCTGATCGTTTATTCTTTAATAAACCTGCGGGATATTTTAATACCCATTGCATTTGCAATAGTTATAGCTGTTTTACTTAATCCTTTAACCAACCGGCTTGTTAAATTAAATTTTCCGCGGATACTTGCCATAGCTTTATCCCTCTTAACAGCCATGCTCTTTTTTGGTGGTATTATCTACTTTCTTTCTTCGCAGATAGCTAATTTTAGTGATACTTTACCTGTTTTAAAGGAGAAGTTTACGCAGGTTCTTTCTGAATTTCAGCACTGGGTTGAAGGTAAGTTCGGTTTAACACTTACCAAACAGGTACAGTTAATCAATGAGGCTCTTAACAGCAGTAAATCACTCATTGGAAGTACGCTGGGCACTGCCTTAGGCACTTTGGGTATTATATTTCTTTTACCTGTTTATATTTTTCTGTTCTTATTCTATAAACCTTTAATCGTAAATTTTTTATATGAGGTTTTTGCCGAAGAAAATTCCAAGCATGTAAGCCAGATATTGGGCCAAACCAAATCCGCCATTCAAAGTTATATGGTTGGTTTATTAATTGAAGCTTTGGTTGTAGCCACGTTAAATTCAACGGCTTTGCTTATTCTGGATGTGAAATACGCTATCCTTTTAGGTGTAATTGGGGCTTTGTTAAATATGCTGCCGTACATAGGCGGAATTATTGCCATTACTTTACCTGTTTTAATGGCTACTATTACTAAGGATGGCTACTCTACCCAATTAGGGATTGTAATTGCTTATGTGGTTATTCAGTTTATTGATAATAATATTTTAGTGCCCCGTATTGTATCATCAAAAGTGCAGATTAATGCCCTGGTTTCTATTTTAACGGTTTTATTGGGCGGCGCTCTCTGGGGAATTCCCGGTATGTTCTTATCTATTCCCATTGTGGCGGTTTTAAAGATCATTTTCGACCGGGTGGAGGGTTTAAAACCCTGGGGTAAATTACTGGGGGATGAACTGCCCACTAAGAACATGATGCAGATATGGCGGCGCAGAAAGAAGGCTTCCGCCGGTTAGAGTAAACTTTCCGCCTCATGGACTAAAGCTTCCGCCGGTTAGAGTAAACTTTCCGCCTTGTGGACTAAAGCTTCCGCCGGTTAGAGTAAACTTTCCGCCTCGTGGACTAAAGCTTCCGCCGATTAGAGTAAACTTTCCGCCTCATGGACTAAAGCTTCCGCCGGTTAGAGTAAGCTTTCCGCCTCGTGGACTAAAGCTTCCGCCGGTTAGAGTAAACTTTCCGCCTCATAGACTAAGGCTTCCGCCGGTTAGAGTAAGCTTTCCGCCTCATAGACTAAAGCTTCCGCCAGTACGGAAAGCTTATGAATGATGTTTAAGGGGTAGGAGTTTTTAATATTCTCCCGTTCTTTAATAAACGGGAGAATAAGGGCTGTTTTAATTTATAAACCCTTTGCTACTTTAGAATAAACGAACTGACTTTGAACAGCTTTGTTGTCTTTAAAGAAATTGGCAGCTATTTTAGCGATATTAATCACCTCGCTGTAAATGCCATTAAGCTCGGTAATACCGGCCTGCGACACTTCTTTACGGCTGCCTTTAAGGGTTTCCTGCGTAACGTTAGAATTTTTTAGCTCATCGGCGTACCCGGTAATAGCTGTAATGAGCGTTCCTCGTGTTCCGGCATTGGTTATCTCGGTTTGCAGCTCAGGGCTCATGTTCAGCTTAAACTGGAAAAGCAGGTCAACCATTGCCTGCTGGTCTTTTTGGTGCACTTGCTTATAGTGCTGACTAAACCCTAAATTGGTAAGCAGCTCCAGCAGGCGGTTCTTATTATCTTTAAAATCTGCTTCCAGCTGCACTTTAAATTCAGACAGGTCACGCAGCGCTTTGGCCTGTATAGTTAGCAGCGCTTGTGTGGCTGTACGCATTTCTTTGGCATTGTCTATCCCCAGAATATTGGAGAAGGCGGCATCAATATGTTCGGCTAAATCTTTAAAAAAAGGATCGGCCCATTTAGGGCGTTTGCCGGCTAAAAACACCTGATGCTTAATAGCCTGTAGAATAATAGCTGCGGAAATGCTAAGCATATCCACATCTTTGCTTTTGTAAGTTCTTTTTAATAGTTCCATGTTAAATTTTTTAGAGTTTAATAATTACTATTTTTATGACTATAAAATTTTGAATAATATCTTATAAAACCAAATTTGTTTTTAAATTTTTACGAGATATTTTTCGGAAACAGTCCTTTATTTAATGGCCGCAGTTTAATAGATAATAGTGCAGGTTTATAATCTGCCCCGGCAGAGATGCTTTTTATTTGAGCTGATTTTTTAATTAAAAAATGCTTACTTTTAAAAATAATTAGCTCACTTAATTCATAAAATTATGAAAATTAGTTACAAAAGAAATTTAAAACCCATCTTACTTATTGTATTTGCCTGCTTTGTTTTTAGCTCCTGCCAAAAAGAAACAAGCAACAACAGCACCACACCCGATGAAAATTACATTAATGAGGTAAAAGCCACAACTATAGCCCGGGGCTTTAGCAAAGATATGATGCTTTATTCTGCCACCAACACAAATAAGGTAAATGGCAATAGCGCTAATTTGCCAAGCGAGAAAGCCATTAAAAGCACAAAACCCATTCCATCAAAAGATGGCAGAAATGCCTTTTATATTATTAATTATACCGGCGGCGGTTTTGCCATTCTATCTGCCGACAGAAGAACGGTTCCGGTTTTAGCCTTTTCTGAAACCAACACATTTAAAACAGATATAGTGCCTGCCGGAGTTGATGAGTGGTTATATAATACCAGGGTGGGAATAGAAGAACTAAGGGCGGCAAATATTCCGTACAAACAGCAGGATAAGGTACAGATATTAAAGAAGAGTAGCCGGGATGAGCGTACCATTGTTCAGCAGAATGAGAACCCCGGGCCGGGAGATGAGCCGCCGATGCCGGAATGCGAGGATATGTTTGGACAGGTTGGGCCTTTATTAAGCACACAATGGGGACAAGGCTCTGGCTATAATAATGTCTGCCCTCAATTAGGGTGTTCAGCCCCTTCTAATGGCAGAGCCTATACGGGCTGTGTGGCTGTTGCCATGGCCCAAGTAATGAAGTATTATCAGTTTCCAACCAACCTGTATAATTGGAATAATATGCCTGACGATTCTCCCTCACCTACAACTGCATTTTTGATGAGAAGCGCAGGCAACTCCGTGGATATGGAGTATGGTTGTGATAGTGATGGTGGTTCCGGGGCATATACCAGTAAGATTCCAAATGCGTTTAAGTACGCTTACGGATATACAGGTAACATGCAATACGTAAATTACGAAGACGGCATTGGTTTTGACCTTGTAAAACATGAACTAAACTTAAGCCGACCGGTTATATTTAGAGGCGGAAGAAATGGAGGTGGGTTGTTTCCGTATAAAGATGGCCACACCTGGGTATGCGATGGTTATATACAGTCTTATACCTGCCCTGTTAACGGTTATGGAGAATCGGGCTATACCTATTTACACATGAACTGGGGTTGGGGAGGGAATTATGACGACTGGTATGGTTGTTTTAATTTTACCAATGGAAATGGCACTTATAATTATAAAAACAAAATAGTAATAGGAATTCACCCTTAAAAAATATGATGATGAAAAATATGATAATCACATTTTTAGTCCCTGTTTTTTTTGCAGCTGCCTGCAAAAAAAATGAGCAGCCGGATGTTGTAGTTCTTGATACTGAGATGGATATTTCTATTAGTAATGCTGAAGGAATAGACTTGCTTAATCCGCAAACGAGCGGATATATTAAAGCGGAAGATGTGGATATTTATATTCTCAAAAATGGAGTAAAAGAGAAAGTATTTAAAGCAAGTGCTGACCATCCCGAAAACTTTTTCATCTTTAAGGCAGAGCCGACAGCCCTGTATTTAAACCCTGGAACTTATTATATGCGGTTATTTCTAAACACAAATACAAATGCTGAAAATATCTCTATCACCTATCTTGAAATTAAAGGGCATGGTACAGATACAATTACTGCTTATGTTTCACAAAAACCTGGTGTTACTGCTATTACCAAGGTTTGGTTTAACGGCGATTTAAAATGGAATGGAGATAGTTATCATACCTTTGAAATTATAAAATAAGTAGTAAGTTGAGATTTAAGTATATTTTTATGAAAACACGGATAGTTATTGTCTTATTTATTCTTACAGCTTCAAAAGTTTATTCCCAAACTAAAAACAGCATAGCCCTTACTTATGGTATGGCGGCCAATGGTTTATTTAGATCTGCAAGAATAGATGGTGCAGGAGGCGCTGAAGGGAAAGGTGCAACCATATATGGCATTAAGTATTCAAAAAACTTAAATAACTCTTTTTCTATACAAACGGGATTAGAATACTCTTTCAACAAGATAGAAACAACACCTGCACCTAATCCCGGAATTGACAGAACACCTACTAAAGCTACTATTAAAATGCTCTCTGTTCCGGTTTATTGGGATTATACTTTCGCAAGGGTTTTATTTGTAAATGCCGGGTTAATTGTTGACGTTGAAACGAACAGATCTGAAAATAAGGAATTAAGTGCAGATAATCAATCCGGAATTGGCTTGGGTTTTGGTGTGGGCGGAAAATATACTTTCAAAAAGATGAGCGTTTTTGTAAATCCTTTTTTTCAAAACCATGCAGTTATGCCATTTAAAGAAGAAATCCAACAACAAAGATTACTGGAAACTGGTGTAAAGTGCGGAATTGGCTATAATTTCTAAAAATAACTGATCGGGTCTATTTGTACTAATAGACTCTATATAGGGCTGAACTTTGTGTATCTCTAACTAAATTTTATAATAAAACAACTCTTCTTTCTATGTTATAAATACAATCTTCTTAAGCATAAAGCTTAAGGAAATAGAAGAGAGTGAATAAAATAGTTTATATATTAGACCTCTTTCATAATTGGATGATTGACTTATAAAAAATGACCACGAAGTCTCAAAGACTCTAAGAAACACAAAGAAAAACCTTTGTGAAGTTTTACCTTCGTGCCTTTGTGGCAAAACAAAAAGAATTATGAAAGAGGTCTATTATATCACCTTCATATCATGCAATAGCTGGTTCATAGCACGAACAGCATCTGCACTTTTATTAAAAGCGGTTTGTTCTTCCCCGTTGAGTTTATAATCAACAATTTTTTCCCATCCGTTTTTACCGATCACAACGGGTACGCCCATACAAATATCTTGTTGCCCGTATTCGCCGTTTAACGATACGCAGCATGGAAATAGTTTTTTCTCATCACGTACAATGCTTTCTACTAATGCCGCACCTGCCGCACCGGGTGCATACCAGGCAGAAGTTCCTAAAAGTCCGGTTAGGGTAGCGCCGCCAACCATGGTATCTGCGGCTACTTTTTTTAATGTATCGGGGTCTAACAGGTTTGAAACGGGTAAAGAGTTAAGTGTTGCCAAACGGGTAAGGGGGATCATGGTAGTATCGCCATGGCCACCTACTACTACACCTTGTAAATCATTGGGGGAACAGTTTAATGCCAAACTCAAATAACATTTAAAACGGGCACTGTCTAAAATACCCCCCATTCCAATAATCCTGTTTTTAGGCAATCCGCTTGATTTTAATGCCAGGTAGGTCATAGTATCCATTGGATTACTGATGACTACAATAATGGCATCGGGAGAATATTTCAGGATGTTTTCAACCACGCCTTTTACAATGTTGGCATTTGTTCCAATCAGTTCTTCGCGGGTCATGCCCGGTTTACGCGGAATACCGGAGGTAATGACCACTACATTTGAACCGGCCGTTTTGCTGTAATCATTAGTGCTTCCGGTAATTTTAGTATCAAAGCCTAAAAGTGTGGCTGTTTGCATCATATCAAGAGCTTTACCTTCTGCAAAACCTTCTTTAATATCTAATAAAACCAGCTCTTCAGCTAATTCTTTCCTGGCAATATTATCCGCACAGGTTGCCCCAACTGCACCGGCTCCTACAACTGTTATTTTCATGTTATTTATTTATGAGGATTAAAATTAGCCGAAGGTATGAATTTGCCGCTTTTTTGGCAATGTTTTAACAGTTAAAAACGAACGATTTTGATAGAAAGTTTGCAAAGAATACCGAAGGCAAAATAAAACCAGGTTAATAATAGGAATAGAGCCCTGGCTTAAAAATCAGGGCTTTATTTTTTTAGGATATTTTGCATAATCTAAATTCTGAAAAACAGAAGAGATTTATTTTTTCTTATCTTTTTCGATGTCGTTATTTTGAGGCGGCAACACTTTTACATCTTTTTCTACTTCAGTTTGTACTACGTGTACAGCATATTCGGCGGGTTTTATTTTACGGCCATAACAATCTGCAAATACCTGGGTAAACTCCGCACCGAAGTATAAAATAGCCGAAGTATAATATACCCATACTAATATAATAATTAATGATCCGGCTGCTCCATAAGCAGAACCCGGGCCTATTTTCTCAATATATAATCCAATTAAGAATTTGCCGATCATAAACAGAACTGCTGTGAAAATCGCCCCTACTTTAACATCCTTCCAGCCAATTTTTGCATCTGGTAAGAATTTAAAAATAATACCAAACAGGGAAGAAATTACAATTAGGGTGATTAACTGGTTTATGACATTAACAAGTAATACCGTAATATCTGGAAAATAATGGTTTAATTTAGCGCTTAAGGCTAAAATAAGTCCGTTTACTATTAATGATACAATAAGCAGAAAACTTAAACTTACTATCATAGAAAATGATATGATCCGGTTAGTGATCATTTTTTTCCAGCCTTTTTTAGGTTTCGCTTTCACTTTCCATATTTGATTAAGAGAATCCTGAATTTCTATGAAAACCCCGGTTGCACCAAGAAAGAGGGTTATAAATCCCATAACAACCGCAAAGGTTGTCCCTTTTGAAAGTGAAATCTGCTTAATTATATCCTGAATTTGCAGGGCGGCGCTATTACCCACAAAACCATTTATTTCATGAAATAATTTAGCGTTAACAGCTTCTTTTCCATAAAATAAACTGGCTAATGACATGAGCATAATTAAAAGCGGCGCCATAGAAAAAATAGTGTAATAAGCTAATGAAGCGCTCATTTTTAGAGCTTTATCATTCATGAAGGCATTAAATGAATTAGCAAATAGCCTCCAAACTTTTTTTAACCAAACTTTCATTAAATTTATTTTGTGTGTTTTATTGTTTAAAGGATTTATGATTACGATTCTTTTTAATAGATTTATAAAGGTAACAGAAATTATTAAATCAATAAACATGAAGAATCTTAGATTATCACTTCTATTAGTATTAATAGGTATATCCTGTATAAGCGCCACCCATACTGTAAAAGAAACCGTAATATATATTGTACGGCACGGAGAAAAAGATACCACGGATGCTAAAAATACCGATCCGGAACTTAGTGCAGAGGGTAAAGAAAGAGCACAGGCGCTTGCAAAGGTTTTAAAAAGAGAAAAATTAGCTGCCGTTTACAGCACTCCATATAAAAGAACACAACAAACAGTTGTGCCTTGTGCGCAGCGAAACGGGATACCCTTAAAAACTTACGGAAATAAAGAGGTACAAAACATGGTTGAAACGATAAATTCTCAATTTGCTCATCAAAAGGTTCTCATAGCGGGGCATTCTAATTCTGTATTAGAACTGATTGAATCATTTGGAGGAAAACGTCCTGTGGAGAAACTTAATGATGATGACTATGACTTTATTTTTAAACTTACCCTAACGAAAGATGGATTAGTTAAGGTTAAAACCATGCGTTATGGTAAAACTCATCATAGCACAGAAGTAGATTTGAATTAATGTAAAGGGCTTAGCTAAATAGATATAGCTGGTTGGGGTTAAAAATTATCAAAACCTGTTGATTTTTAACTAATAAGGATTATTCTGAGCGAAACTCAGATTGATGATCACACAGAAAAAGATAGAAATATAATATTTGATCAACGGTTAGAAACAATTAACAGGTCTAAGTCTTTATGCGGAATGTTAAAATAATCTGCCAGGTCTTTATTGGTTAATTGTCCCTGGTAAAGATAAATAGCATTACGTACACCGGGACGTTCCCAAATTACGTTCATAATGCCGCCCATTTCGCCAATATCTAACAAAATAGGGGTAAAAATATTAGTTAGTGCATAAGAGGCGGTGCGTGATACACGCGAAGCGATGTTGGGTACGCAATAATGGATCACATCGTATTTACGGAAAGTCGGAACTTTATGATTGGTTACCCTCGAAGTTTCAAAACATCCACCCTGGTCAATACTTACATCTATAATTACAGAATTTGGTTTCATTTTGCTTACTGTCTCATCTGTTACTATACATGGACTTCGGCCATGGTTTGCACGTATGGCTCCAATGACAACATCACAACTCCAGATAGCTTTTTGTAATACAACGGGTTGTATAACAGAAGTGAAAACCCGCGAACCAATATTGGTTTGTAAACGCCGTAACCTGAAAATTGAGCTGTCGAATACTTTTACTTCTGCACCTAAAGCAATTGCTGTACGGGCTGCAAATTCGCCAACCGTACCTGCACCTAAAATCACGATTTCCGTTGGCGGAACCCCTGTAATGCCACCAAGCATTAGTCCTTTCCCTTCAAATACATTGCTTAAATATTCGGCTGCAATTAATATAGAAGTTGCACCAACCATTTCACTCATTGCCCTGACCACACTCAGAATATTACCCTCATCACGCAGGTATTCAAAAGATAAAGCGGTAATTTTTTTCTTCATTAATGATTGCAGAAAATCTGCTTTCATGGTTGATACCTGCAAAGTAGAAAACAGAACCTGTCCTGTTTTCATCATATTAATTTCATCTTCTGTTGGAGGTGCAATTTTAATGATGAGATCTGCCCGGTAAACTTCGTGTTTATCATAAACAATTTTTGCTCCCTGCTCACTATATTCTTTATCGGTAAAATTTGCAGCTATTCCGGCACCGGCCTCTATAACCACTTCATGCCCGTTATTTATTAATAATCCTACAGATAAAGGGGTTAAAGCAATTCTATTTTCCTGAAAGGAGGTTTCTTTTGGGATACCAATATATAAACTGTTCTTTTTGCTTTTAGTTTCAAGCATGGCCTCTTGCGGCTGTCTCAACGCCTGTCTGGCAAGGTCAGAGAATTCATTCATTTTGTGGGTTTTGATCTGTTTTTGAAATTACAAAATTAAAGGAAAGGTTGAATGGAAAATGATCATTTTTATTTAGATATTATTTCTGCACGGATAGTTCTTTCTGTCACGTCACTAACTTTAATATCAACTTTTATGTATTTATCGGGCCAAAAGCTTTCAATTTTTTCAGGCCATTCAATTAAGCAATATTCTCCGGAATACAGGTATTCTTCAAAACCCATATCTAAAGCTTCCATTTCATTTTTAAGTCGATAAAAGTCAAAATGAAATATTTTTCCATTAGCAGATTCATATTCATTGACTATGGAGTAAGTAGGACTGGATACGACATCATCAACGCCCAGTTGTTTACAAATGGTTTTAATAAATGTTGTTTTTCCTGTACCCATATCGCCAAAAAATAAAAATACTTTTTGCCCGGAAGTGAAGGTTAAAAGATCAGCAGCGGTTTTTGAGAGTTGATGGATTGAATTTATTTTACTGATCATCATTTAGCTTAATACTTTTACAACACTTATTAATTGCAAATTTAGTATTTGAATTTGCTAATATGTAAGGTATATCTTAGGATTAAGATGGGATGATTAATAAAGTATAGTCAGAGTAATCAAAGATTATTTTTCTACAGCATTAGCAGAAAATTCACTTCCCGGTTTACCTATAACTTTATACGTTCCATCACCTTTTAAGATAGAAGCTAATACCACTTTATCAGCAATAACTTTTAGCGCTTCGCTCATTTCCTTGTCATATTGGAAACTTTGCTCCAATCTGCCACGTTCAAAATAATACCTGGACACTACTTCACTTTCAAGTACTTTTTTAATCTCATCTTTAAACTGGCTAAGGTCATTTTTTTTACTGTGAGAAACCTTAGCTTTTAATGCTTCATATTCTGTTTTGATCTCTGTAAGCTTATTTTCTTTTTCTGCTTCTTCCTTCAGGTCATTTAGAAGTTTTTCTGTTTTGGTATTGTAATTATAATCTTTGGTTGACAGGTAATTGGTAAACTTCTCATAATCTGCATCTGTTAATTTAAATGATTTAGCATTAGCAATACCGGATTTTTCATTACGATATTGGTTGGCATAATCGAAAAAGAAGTATTTAGTCCCTAATGTTTGGGTAATTTGATTATACTTTACAGGTTTAACAAAAACATCAGGATAAATACCGCTGCCATCATAAACGGAACGCCCGACTTTTGTTTTATATTCTGTTATTAGTGAATCGGCCACTTTATAAACACTACCTTCTGTATCTCTGTGAGTATAATCAAGCGCCTGAATGCATCTGCCGGAAGGCGTATAATATTTAGCAACCGTTACTTTAACCAAACTGTTATAAGGTAAATTAAATGTTTGCTGCACAAGCCCTTTACCAAAACTACGTTGTCCCACAATAACAGCCCTGTCCATATCCTGTAAAGAACCCGCAACAATTTCTGATGCTGATGCTGAACGGTTATTCACTAAAACGACCAATGGTAAATTAGGTTCTAAAGCAGTATTAAATGTTTTATAATTAATGCTTTTTTCGCGATTGCGCCCTTTTTGAGTAACCACATTTACATCCTTATCTACAAACAGGTTTACAATTTTTACTGCTTCCTGTAATATACCGCCGCCATTAGAACGAAGATCTAATATTAAACCATTCAGGTTGTTTTTGCGTAATTCTATTAATGCATCTTTAACCTCCTGTCCGGAGTTTTCTAAAAACTTATCAAGTTTTATATAGCCTACATTATTGGGCAGCAGACCATAATAAGAAACGTTATCCTGTTTGATCTCTTGACGGATCAGGTTTTTTTCAATTGTATTTTTTACGCCGGGGCGATTGATGAGTATTTTAACAGGTGTATTTTTAGCTCCCTTTAGCATTTGGCTAACCTGCGAATTTGTTTTTCCTTTTAAAGATATCCCGTTAATCTGTAAAATTTCATCTCCCGGACGCAGATCTGCTTTTTGTGCCGGAAAACCCTCATAAGGTTCTGAAATAAAAACCTTACCATCTCTGGAAAGTATAGTTGCGCCCACTCCGCCATATTGAGTGCTTACATATTTAAGTTTATAATCTTCCATGTCAGATTCGGGAATGTATTCCGTATAAGGATCCAGTTCATCAAGCATGGCATCAATACCGGTTTTCATCATTTTTGATGAATTTACTTCATCCACGTAGTTCATATTTAACTCTTTATAAACCGAAGCGAAAATGTCGAGGTTTTTAGAGACCTGGAAAAGATCATCAACAAAGGCAAAAGAAAGTATGCTAACAATCAGCACACCAGCAAGTATACTTTTTGAGAGATTAAGTTTAAAAATTGTTCTAAGGTTTTTCATTTACATAAAATAAGGATTTCAATTTACTAAAAACTATTGGTTTTTGTAAAATAATTTAGTGGTATAACTTCTAAAATTACTCCTTTATTATAAAGAATATTTATAGTCGGTTTGTATCCAGATATTCCATCCCCTTTTTAAGGGTAAAAACGATGTATTCCCGTTTACGCTTCAGGCGGTCCATTAAACGGGTTATTAGTTCTTCTTCCTGACCTGCCTGGTATTCAAGGTCATGATCAGAAAGGTGGTTATATTTACGTTTTAGCTTTAATTTTAAACGTTCCCAATCGGTATTACTAATATTGATCTCTGCCATGCTTAAATTTTAACAAAAATACTTTTAATCCCGACATTTCTAAATCAAAGAGTTAGACTTTGTATATTTGAGAATATTCTTAGCATACAATTTGCTAATAATATCCAATTTAAACTCTAAAAAATACAATCATGAAAAAAATTATTCTTGTAAGTTGCCTCATGCTTATTGCATCTACGGCAATAGTTGCTCAGATGCCTTCCTTTACCTTGGGTATTAAGGGAGGGGTTAACTATTCTAAATTAGAAGGAAAGGATGACTTTACAAATAAAAAGGGCATTCTGGGATATCAGGTAGGCGCTTTTGCACGTGTTGGTGGAAATTTTTATGTTCAGCCTGAAGTTTACTTAGGAAGTAAGGGAAACGAATTTGTTCAGGTACAACAGGATAACAATATGGCTGAAGTTAAAGGTAAAGTAAAGTTTACCACCCTGGATATTCCAATTTTACTTGGAACAAAATTAGGTACAAGCAGTTTTAATCTGCGTTTTATGGCAGGCCCGGTAATTTCTTTTATCGTTAGTGAAAAAACCAGTTTTGATGCCGCCTATCAAAATGTAAGTGATTACAATAATTATAAAGATCAATCTTTAGGGATACAGGGGGGCGCCGGTGTAGATGTAGGCAATTTAACGCTTGATCTTCGGTATGAGGCCGGTTTAAGCAACATTAGTAAAAGTGAAAAGTATGATCAGAAACAAAGCTTATTTCATTTGAGCTTAGGATATAAGTTATTTTAACAGGGCCGTTTTGTCCTGAAAAAAAGACACAATAATTTTCGGAATGCGATAAAGTTCCACATTAATAAAAATCTGCTACTTTTGCAGGAAATAGAAGTTGATATAATTTTATATCAACTTTTTTAATTTATATACATGACTATTCACAAAGAAGGATACACATCCATAGCGCTTTGCATCCTGTTCATTTTTGTATTAAACGCCCTAATACATTTTTTTCTCCCCGGCTCTGTAATAATCAAGTGGATTGCTTACATCCTTTCTTTCGCCTTGTTTATAATTATCCTCCAGTTCTTCAGAAGCCCGGCTATTTCAGTAATTACAAATGATTTACACGTAATTTCCCCTGCTGATGGTAAAGTAGTGGTAATTGAAGAAACGGAAGAAACAGAATATTTTAAAGAGCGCCGTATCCAGTTATCTGTTTTTATGTCGCCGGTTAATGTGCATGTTAACCGTAATCCTATTTCAGGTATTGTAAAATTTTCAAAATACCATGCAGGTAAGTTTTTGGTGGCCTGGCATCCAAAATCCTCCACAGAGAATGAACGTACAACTGTAGTTATTGAAAACGAAAAGGGTGTTTCAGTATTATTTCGTCAAATTGCAGGCGCTTTAGCCAGAAGAATAGTGTGTTATGCTAAAGAAGGTCAGGAAGTAAAACAGGGGGAAGAATTCGGGTTTATTAAGTTTGGATCACGTGTAGATATTTTTTTACCTTTGGGGACAGAAATAAAAGTTAAGTTAGGAGATACTACAAAGGGTGGTATCACCGTTTTAGCAGAACTTAAATAATTATGTTTAACAAAAGCCTCTCAAAACAAGGGCAAATTATTTTTATTAATTAAATTTATAAATCATGAAAAAAGTATTCACAGTTTTAACATTAGCCGCATTTGTAGGTTTTGCATCTGCACAAACCCAGCCTGCTAAAACAACTGCAAAAGCAGAAACAAAAAAAGAATGTAAAAAAGGCAGTTCTTGCTGCTCTAAAAAAGAGAAAACCGAAAAAACTGCATCTGTAGCAGATAAAACGGCTCCGAAAAAGAATTAATTAGTTAGTATTTTGATAAAAGCCCTACTTTAAAATAAGAGGGCACTGAAAAAGTAGCTCAATAATACAAAGAGCACTTAAAGCGATCAGGTAGAAAGATAACTTTTACCTGATCGCTTTTTATTACTTGTATATTTTGGGGGTGAGTTTATCGGAGGATGGGT
>JBASZP010000525.1:0-24853 GCA_049660965.1 Daejeonella sp.
ACCCATCCTCCGATAAACTCACCCCCAAAATATACAAGTAATAAAAAGCGATCAGGTAAAAGTTATCTTTCTACCTGATCGCTTTAAGTGCTCTTTGTATTATTGAGCTACTTTTTCAGTGCCCTCAGATAATGTTCAGGGCTTTTTGTATTTAACAGAAAAACTTAATTGGAATAGAGATGAAAAACTGTATTAGTATTTGGTGTTAAATTAGCATCTGTTTGATCAGATTTATTCCAAAAAATATCACCTTTAGAACTACTAACTGTTTTAATACCCTCATCAAGATCACAATAATAACCTATACCAATAGCTAATCCATTCTTTTTCGCTGCTTCTACAACATTATTAGGGTCATTAGAGTTATACGTTATCAGATCTATAGTTAATAAATAATTTGCGTCTATACTAATAACCTTTATCTTACCATAATTTCCTAAATTAGTCTTATAGAGTATTACAGCCCCAGGCTTTAATACATTACCAGCGGCCGCGGTTGTAGCAACTATATTTGCATTGGTAAATTTACTGTCCTTGTCTTGTTCAGCAATCTTTGCATATGTAAGCTGGTCAAAGGATAATGTGGTTGAGATCAGATCGGGTGCATCCGATTTTGATTTTTTGCAACCTGCAATGGTTAATGCAGTAACAAATAGAACGAGTATTGTTTGTTTTAAATTCATAATTCTATAATTGAAATAATTTAAGGCGAAAATATAAAGTTTAAATCTTATATAAGCCTTTAAATGAGTAAACGGTAGGTATTATTTAGTAAACGGTAATTATTACTGCATTTTTGTATTAATCCGTCTGTAAAAACTAACTTTACGGCAATGTCAGCTAATTATAATCAAAGGGGTGTATCTGCCGATAAAGAGGATGTGCATAATGCCATAAAGAATATTGATAAGGGTATTTTTCCGAAAGCATTTTGTAAAATAATACCCGATATTTTGGGTGGGGACCCTGCCTGGTGTAATATTATGCATGCCGATGGCGCCGGAACAAAATCTGCTTTGGCTTATGTTTACTGGAAAGAAACCGGGGATATTTCTGTATGGCGGGGTATAGCGCATGATGCGATCATTATGAACCTTGATGATCTGCTTTGTGTGGGCGCTGTTGATAATATCCTGCTTTCATCAACCATAGGGCGTAATAAAAACTTAATTCCTGCCGAAGTTATTGCGGAATTAATTAATGGTACGGAAGATATTTTAGCTGAATTACGAAATTTAGGCATTGGCATTTATTCTACCGGTGGTGAAACTGCCGATGTTGGTGATTTGGTACGCACCATCATTGTTGATTCTACGGTTACCTGCCGTATGAAACGCAAGGATGTAATTTCTAATGAGAATATTCAGGATGGTGATGTGATTGTTGGCCTGGCTTCTTACGGACAGGCGTCTTATGAAAAAGAATATAATGGCGGAATGGGTTCAAACGGATTAACTTCTGCACGGCATGATGTTTTTCATAACTATATTGCAGAGAAATACCCGGAAAGTTATGACCCGGCTATACCTTATGAACTGGTTTTTGCAGGAAGTAAAAAACTGACTGATACTATTGATGCTTCGACTTCACTCAGCATGACAGTTGGGAAAACTGACGGAGTTGGTGCTTCGACTTCACTCAGCATGACAGTCGGGGAAACTGACGGGGTTGATACTTCGACTTCGCTCAGCATGACAGTTGGAAGATTAGCGCTCTCTCCTACCCGTACTTATGCTCCTGTTGTAAAACAGGTTTTAGAAAAATATCGTTCGCAAATACATGGTATGGTGCATTGCAGCGGTGGTGGGCAAACTAAGGTTTTACATTTTATTAATGATCTGCATATTATAAAAGATAATTTATTCCCTGTTCCTCCTTTGTTTAAACTTATCCGGGATGAATCAAAAACTGACTGGAAGGAAATGTATAAGGTATTTAATATGGGACATCGTATGGAGTTTTATGTTCCTGCAGATATTGCCCGGGAAATTATTGCTATATCAAAGGGTTTTAATGTAGATGCACAGATAGTAGGCCGGGTAGAAAAAGCAGATAAAAAACAGGTAAGCATCTGGTCTGAGTTTGGAGAGTTTATTTATTATTAATGATCAAAGGCTCCAACTTGGAGCCTTTGATCATTTGTTAAATTCCTTTTAAAAGGGACTTATTATTTCATTTTATAAGCTGACTTTTCAGGCTTTTTAACCATCTGGTTATCTTTCCGGATGTCTAATTCATTGATAATATTTTTAGCTCCTCCAAGAACATCAATACACCAAAGTACAAAACGGGCATCAACAGAAATAGTGCGTTTAAATTTCTTATCAAAAGCAATATCTCCGCTCATTGCTTCCCAGTTACCATCGAAAGCCAGGCCGATTAATTCGCCGTTACCGTTAATAACAGGCGAACCTGAATTACCACCGGTAATATCATTATTACTGATAAAGCCTACCGGCAGGGTACCATTTTCACCATACTCTCTGAAATCACGTTTCGCGTACGCATCCAGTAATGATTTTGGCAAATCAAATTCATCATTTCCAGGCTGGTATTTAGCTACCATGCCGTCAATGTTAGTAGTTATATCATAGGTAATTCCATCTTTTGGAGCATAGCTTTGAACCTGACCGTAGCTAATACGCATAGTGGAATTCGCATCAGGATACATGATCATACCTTTATTTTTCTCAAGCAAAGCTTTCAGATACAAATTATCCAGGCGTACTTTTGCAGTTTGGAAATCAGTGGTAACCGTTCCGAAGTTAGTTTTGGTGTATTCCTGCGGGTTTAGATTGGCGGCGTATTTATAAGCGGGGTCTTTATCTAATGCATCCTGGCTTGGCTTACTTAAAAAGGCGCTTAACTTCTCCGGTTTAATTAAATTACTGTTTTCCCATACAAAATCAGTATACGCTTTAAAAGCGGTTTCAGGCGAACCTTTACCATATTCTTCAACCAGTGAAGTAATAAATTTAGGGTGCTGGGATTTTGGGATATCATGATAGAATGAGGTTAAAACACTCACGAAGATCTTTTTATCGGCAGTTTCATTATATGTTTTCTTATAGTTTGTCAGGATATTCTCCAGATTTTGGGCTGCTTGTTTTAAGTAAGCGGCATCATCTTTACGCTCGCTCATCATTTTAGTGATGTTACCGATCTGAACGGCATTTCTAACCCATTGTGAAGCTAATAAGCCTTCGTTTATATAGGTTATGTGTACGGCATAAGGCTCATAAGCGGCATAAGCTTTTTTGTATTCGCTCATTAAACCTGCGCTTACCTGATCTGATGAAGCCCAGGAAGTAAATGCTGCCTCTTGTTTTTGCTTTTCATCGTAAATTTTTAAGCGTTTAAGTTGTTCGGTCTGGCCGATGAAGTATTTCCAGTAATTGGCAATACTTGCATATTGTGAAGATAGTTTTAAACGGGTATCTACGCTTTTATCCATTTCTTCTTTCCATGCTTTCAGGCGGATATCACGCAGTTTAACAATGGTTGGGTTTACTTTCTCTGTGGCTAACTGGACTCCGTAAGAGGTTAAAAAACGATCTGTACGTCCCGGGAAACCGTAAACCATAGAAAAATCGCCATTCTTAACTCCTTTAATGGAAACAGGTAAGAATTTTTTTGGAGTGTAGGGTTTATTAGTAGCTGCATAGGGGGCTGCTTTATTATCTGCACCGGCATAAACACGGAAGATGGAAAAATCACCGGTATGACGCGGCCATTCCCAATTATCTGTATCGCCGCCAAACTTACCAATTGACTGTGGGGGAATGCCCACTAAACGAATATCGGTAAAACGATCATATACAAATAATAAGAATTGGTTTGCTTTGTAAATGTCTTTTACATCGGCTTCCTGTGTGGTTCCTTTGGTAGCATCTGCGGCAATTTGTTTGCTGATCTCGGCTATTTTCGCGGCCCGGTCTTTATCTGAAACTCCGTTTAAAGCGGCCATTACCTGTGGGGTAACATCTTCCATACGCACCAAAAAGCGAACGAACAAACCTTGTATCGGTTTTTCTTCCGCATTTGATTTCGCGTAAAAACCATTGTCTAAAATATTATTCTGGGGAGTAGAGTTTGAGGCTGCAGCATCGTATCCGCAATGGTGGTTGGTAAATATCAGGCCGTTCTTTGATACAATTTCGCCGGTACAAAAACCTCCGAAAGAAACAATGGCATCTTTGATGCTGGCTTTGTTTACGCTGTACAAATCTTCGGGGGTTAATTTGAAACCCTGTTTTTTCATTTGTTCGTAGTTCTTTCCAATAAGCATTGGAAGCCACATTCCTTCATCTGCTTTGGCAATGTTGCCGGCAAATAAAATAAGGGAGAGGAGGCAAACAGCTACTAATCTGTTCTTTTTCATATTAATTATAATTTTAGTTTAGTTTAGGCTGTAAATATAGGGATGAATAGCACTAATTTGTAGTATAGTAATTAAAATGTTAGGGAGTGCGGAGGGCAGATACGGAGTTTTTATAATCTGTCAGAGTAAGCGCAGGGTCCTCTACGAGAGACCCTGCTTGGACGGAAGGAGTTTTTACAAGCGCCAGGTCATCCGCGGGAATTGCGGAAGCACTTGCGGGAATTGCGGAAGCACCTGCGGGAATTGCGGAAGCATTTGCGGGAATTGCGGAAGCATCTGCGGGAATTGCGGAAGCGCTTGCGGGAATTGCGGAAGCATCTGCGGGAATTGCCAGAGCATCTGCGGGAATGCAAATATCCTTATTTAAAACAAGTTCTTTAAAGAATGGTACCGGCTTTAGATGTTTTTAAATTCTATCGCCATAATGGCTTTGTAATGAGGATCCTCAGGTTTAAGGATTCCCCTCACGTAGATCTTTACCGCTTTGCCTACAGCTACCATCCCGGTACCCGGGGTGTAAAGTAATAGATCACGTTCTTTACGGGCGTCATTTATAGGGGTTTCCAGTACGCTTACCGCTTCATTCTTCGCTTTCATATCGTCCAGCAGGGCGGTTAATGTAGCGGTTTTAAATTCCTCTTCATTAGGATCATACAGGGGGTGGGCAATGAGTATATCAATGAATTTCTGGAAGTTTTCCATGATGGAATCGTAAGAACGGCGGGAAGTGGATTTCCCTTTGGGAGTGGTCTCTTCTGTTAAAGCTTTATCCGATTTTTTCTTGTACTTGCCGTCACCTCTTATTAGTTTAACCAGATTTTGGGCTGACTGGACTTCTTCCGGGTTTTCTACGGAGCTACGGAATATGTTCATGACCCGTGCAGGTAAGGTGCGGAATTCCCAAAACAAAAGTTCCTGTGCATCTACGGCTAACTGGTAGTGGGGCGTTACTTCGCTGATCGTTTTAATTGCTGTTTCCGCGGGACTGAGCAGGGCCTGTAAATTGGGTAATTGAAGGTTTGTTTTGGATGGCTTGTAGATAGCACCTAATGCTTGTACGGAGATGGTGAGGTCTTTGAAGTTTGCTACATTTTTGTTGTGTCCGGTTTCTGAAGTGGAGCCCATGGCTTTTCTTTTTATACGTTAAACAATATTTTTATAGGGACGAATATAGTTTTTTTATTTTTCTAAAACAAGGGTAATTGAGTAAACGGTAAATTTTGTTGAACTTTTATGAAAATTAAGGGGGTAAATGGGAGGGGATAAGGGGCTTTGAGCTGCGGGCTATTAGCTGCGGGCTTTGAGCTGAGAGCTATTAGCTGCGAGCTTTGAGCTGAGGGCTTTGAGCTGAGGGCTATTAGCTTTGAGGTGGGAAGTTTAAGATAACTTTTAATCAGGGTGTTTAAATCTTACATTGGTTTTGGTAATGGAGAGTTTATATTTGAAAAGGAGTTTAGATTACTTTGTACCAAAGATGAGGTCAAAAGCCTTACTTATCTGTCAAAAATTGAATTTAGATACTCCCTTCATACAGCAATCTTTATGAAAACACTGTTAAAGAAGCTTGGTAATTATACAATAACAGAGAAAAGCGACTATTTTTCTATCAGGGGGCGAAATATTCATCTTACAATTTTCTATCCTGTTTTTGCCTGGTGTTTTATCTCCATGCCATGTTTGTTTAGTTTAGAGTTTGGTGATTTTTTAGGGACAACAGCTGTTTTTTTCTCATCTACAGTATTGCTGCTACTTGGTCATAACTTCGAGATACGAATTGACAGATGCCATACAGTGGTTAAGTTAAAACTCTGGTTTATTCCCTTTTATGTTATAAAGGTTAAAACGAAGGACTTAATTATTCCTGATTTTACTGCAGAGGGCATCCAAATCATATCGCAACAGGAGAACCCTTACTGCAAGGATGTAAAAAATAATTTGAAATTTGATTACATCATGCCTTTTGAAGAGGATAATTTCATATTCTATATTGATTATAAGGGCAGGGAAATAGATTTCAATGTTCAGTGTAATGAATTGGTATGGAACAGCATGATTACAGGTTTAAGGAATCTTGATAAAAAATAGCCTCGGCTGGTGCAAACGGAAAATCTTTTTTATTTTTTAATCCTCAGAAATATTCTACGAACAGACTAAGCCAATTGAAATCTTATTCAATAAAAAACTCCCGGCTGGTTACACCGGCCGGGAGTTTTTTTTGTGTTTTATTTATTTGTGTTCTGTTACTGGAAAGTGTAACGGAAACCAAACTGCATAAAGTAGGTTGAAGTAATGGTTTGATTAGGACTAAAAGTTGTTCTAACAATATCGCCACTTGCAGTAGCCATTCTGAATGTTGGCTTTACTGCGCCTCCGGGAACTAAATTAGCCGTATTTGTAGGGACTAAAATTCCGGTATTATTAACAAATTTATATAAGCCCCAATCTTTATTTAACAAATTGCCCAGGTTAAATACATCCCAGGTAAACTGGAATGAATTTTTAGTTTTGGCGTTTTTAAAAACCTCCTGAACGAATTTAAAATCTACCTGGTTTCTCCAAGGGAACTGTGCCCCGTTACGCTCCGCGTATTGACCTTTACGGGTTTTTAAATACTCATCCTGCTCAATATAGGCAAAGAAAATATCACTTTGCTCTTGTGCGGTATATGTTTTGGCCGTTGCTCCACTTCCAACAGTGAGAGGTAAAAATGTAATTTCTGACGGGTCTTTTGGAACATAGATCAGATCATTTGCCTGAAGATCGCGGTTAAAATCGAGTGAATAAGTATAGGAAAATCTGCTGGCATTGGTTGAACTTGCCCTTGAACCTTCATAAAAGAAAGATACGGTTGAAGCGAGGTTGCCTAAGAACTCCTTGCGGTAGTTTATCGCTGCTATCACACGGTTTGGAATTACGTTACTGGTATAACTAAGAGAAGGTGTATTTGAATTTCCGGATGTTTGCGGTATTGACCACAGGTTTAAAATTTGATCACCGGCCCCATCACCATAGTTTTTGGCTTCGCTCCGGGTATAGGCAAGCATTAAACTTAACCCTTTACTAAATTGCTTGGTTAGTTGTGCACTTGCGGACCAATACTCACCACCTTTTACATTGTCCATTACAATAGCATCAAGCCTGGTTGCTGATGCTGCTGTAGTAGTAATTTGTCCTGTAGAGGTTATTGAAACAGCCTGTCTGGTAAAGTTAGTATTTGGATAGATAGGCCTGTTATCGGGATAACCAGCAACATTCAGATTTTGGGGATTAACCAGGTTTGCATTTCTGGCATAAACCGCGTTCCTGTCTTTATTATAAATACCTTCTATTGTACCTACCATTCCGTAAGGCAATTTAACATCAAAGGCCAGACTTGATTTCCATGTTTGAGGAAACTTCAGATCAGGCGACATTGCAGCTATACTGGATGGTATAGCGGTTCCGGGAACAGCTTTTGTAGCGGGTATATACTTCGCGGGATTTGGATCAAACACTCCGGGAGTGTTGGCCTGCCCGTTATATGCCTGGGTGAATTGTAACATACCTGCATTACCAGATTGAGCTACCAGCCATACAAATGGTATTCTGCCTGTAAATATGCCTGAACCACCACGAATCTGGAAAGAGCGGTCGCCTTTTACATCCCAGTTAAAACCAAACCTTGGAGAATACATCATTTGAGTTTGTGGCAAAACACCGGTATCCATTTTCTCGCCATTGGCAAATGTTGCTCCTGCAACCAAAGGATTTGTTTTTATTTCTGTTACATCGGGATAAGCGGGTTGTTCTACCCGTACACCGGCCGTTAATTTAATCCGGTCGGATACAGCGAATTCATCCTGCAAATAGGCTGAATATTGAGAAAACTTAAAACTTGGAAAAGCCTGGGATCCATCGGCTGTTAACGGATAAGTTATTACAAAATTGGTTGGTTGAACCTTATTCACAAAATCATTCCATGAAGCGAAGGTATAATGGCTTGCTCCAAAAGGTTGGAAACCATTTTTAGTGGTGCTGAATTCAGCCTGCAAACCTAAAGTTATGTTATGCTTACCCAGCGCCATAGTAAAGTCATCATTAAAAGCATAAGTTTTAACATCTCTCAGGTTACCATAGGTAAAGGGCTCGTACCCAAAAGAAGTAATGGGACTTGTTCCTTCCAAAATATCAACAAATGGAAATATGGAACTTTCAGAACTACGCGGGTCGTTTTGATGGGTATAACTGGCACGCAGTGTATTAGTAAACTTGCTGCCAAATGATGAGTTCAACTCTGCCGCGGTTGAATATAAATTAGCATCCTGAAAGTAGTTTGAGTTAGAAAAGTGCAAGGCATTGTTATTTTGACGACCCATGCCGTTAGGATAGACGTATCCTGTACCGCCTGTTGATGCACTTAGAAAACTCGGGTTTTTGCTTTCTACCTGGTTATAACGGATATTAAACTGGTGATTTTTAGCGATATTCCAGTCTAAACGTGCCAGGAATTTATCGTTATTGCTTTTATTACCATATCCCTGGTAAGTTCCGGGGTCATAGTTGTACTCAGACATTAAGTAAGATTTTACCCCATCTAAAAAAGTCGTTGTCGGGCGGGCTACGTTGGTATTAGCCGGAATGTATGGATTAGCGGGTGTAGATGCTAATCTTGTCTGACCCGGTTGTGTAATTTTACTAAACTCCGCGTTTACAAAAAAGAATAATTTGTTTTTAATAATAGGCCCGCCAAAACTAAGTCCGTATTGTTTTTGATCAAATTCTTGTTTAGTAATTGAAAAACCGCCTGCCTTGCCGCCCTGCTGGTCTTCATTTCTCATGGAGTAAAAAATGGTTCCTCCAAATTGGTTTGTACCTGAACGTGTTACTGCATTTACGGAGGCGCCTGTAAAGCCTGTCTGGCGAACATCAAAAGGCGTAACGTTTATTGATATCTGTTCTAATGCATCCAGTGAGATTGGAGATCCATTGGCAGGAATATTTGCGCCAATACCGAATTGATTGTTAAAGTTGGATCCGTCCACGGTAAAGTTATTGGAGCGATAGTTACCACCACCAACAGATGTACCATTTGCCTGAGGTGTTAAACGTGTAAGGTCATTCACGCTACGGGTAATTGAGGGCAAAGTCTGGATTTGAACCCTGGAGATATTTGTTGTTGCTCCTTTTCTATTGGCATTTAAAATGGAGTTTGGGTTTGTTGATCTTACCACAACTTCATCTAATTGTTTATCAGTTTCGGTCATTACTACATTAAGTACATAAGGTTCACCCAGTTTTATGGTTACATTATCAAAGGTTTCTGTTTTATAACCTATATAAGTAATTTCAATCAGGTATGGACCACCTACCCGCATGTTTGAAATCGTGAATCTTCCATTAGTGCCTGTAGAAGCACCATAAACGGTTCCTGTAGGCTGGTGGGTTGCCTTAACACTGGCACCAATTAAAGTCTCTTTTGAGTCCCTTAGGGTACCGGTTAAAGTACTTGTTGTTACCTGTGCATAAATGCTGAATGCTGTCAGTAAAACAACAAGTGTAGAGAGTAAAAACTTCTTCATCATTTTTTTAGTTGGTTAATTAAGAGATTTAGTGTGCTTATTTTAGTCGGGGCAAATATATAATGCATTTTTGTAATTACTATACTTTTGATCATTAAGTTAATGTTAACAAAGCAGGTATTTATCGACATTTTAAGAGGTTATTAACACTTTGCCTTAAGCCCTCCTGTTTGATGTAAACAAAGCGGCAAAATTTCACACTCCATAGTATTTTATTAGCTTTGTCACTCAATTTAAACAGACCATTTTATTATCAGATTTATATGAAATATGACATTATCGTTATCGGGAGCGGGCCGGGCGGATACGTTGCGGCTATACGTGCATCACAATTAGGACTTAAGGTTGGTATTGTTGAAAGGGAATCACTGGGCGGGGTATGTTTAAACTGGGGGTGTATTCCAACCAAAGCTTTATTAAAAAGCGCTAATGTGTTTGAATACATTACTCATGCGGCAGATTATGGTATTAATGTTCAAAACGCGGAGGTTGATTTTGGAGGAATAATTAAACGAAGCCGTAATGTTGCTGAAGGTATGAGCAAGGGTGTTCAGTTTTTGATGAAAAAAAATAAGATTGATGTAATTATGGGTACCGCCAAACTAAAAAAGGGCGGGAAGGTGGAGGTGAAAGATGCTGATGGTTCTGTTAAAGAGTATGAAGCAACAAATATCATTCTTGCAACCGGAGGACGTTCCAGGGAATTGCCTAATTTAAAGCAGGATGGTAAAAAAGTAATTGGTTACCGCCAGGCAATGAGTTTACCGGAACAACCTAAATCAATGGTTGTTGTGGGCTCGGGCGCTATAGGTGTTGAGTTCGCTTATTTTTATAATTCAATAGGCACTAAAGTAACTATTGTGGAGTACCTGGATAATATTGTACCGGTTGAAGATGAAGAGGTATCTAAACAATTATTGCGCAGTTTTAAGAAGTCGGGTATTAGTGTAATGACCAATGCTACTGTAGAATCTGTTGATACATCGGGCGAAGGTTGTAAAGTGCAGGTAAAAACAGCGGCAGGGGTTGAAACCTTAACCTGTGATGTGGTTTTATCTGCGGTTGGTGTAAGTACTAATATTGAGAACATTGGGTTGGAAGATGCGGGTGTTAAAACGGATAAAGGAAGGGTTTTAGTTGATGATTTTTATAAAACCAATGTTGAAGGGGTTTATGCTATCGGCGATATTGTAAAAGGACAGGCCTTAGCGCATGTTGCTTCGGCAGAGGGGATAATTTGTGTGGAGAAGATTGCCGGCCATCATCCGGAACCCTTAAATTATAATAATATCCCGGGATGTACGTATTGCTCACCTGAAATTGCTTCTGTTGGTTATACCGAAAAAGCCGCTAAAGAAGCAGGTTATGAAATTAAGGTGGGAAAATTCCCTTTCTCGGCCTCGGGTAAAGCAAGCGCAGCGGGTGCAAAAGATGGTTTCGTGAAAATGATTTTTGATGCTAAATATGGCGAGGTACTGGGTGCGCACATGATCGGTGCAAACGTAACCGAAATGATCGCTGAAATTGTGGCTGCCCGGAAATTGGAAACCACAGGAATGGATATTGTAAAAACGGTCCATCCCCACCCGACCATGAGCGAAGCTATTATGGAAGCTGCCGCAGATGCATATGGTGAAGTGATCCATTTATAGGCATGATTTCCGGGAGATATAGGAAATTATATCTTTAAACTTTTGAAGATTTTTCCTATGTTAGCGTACAGGTTATTCATGTAAATGGTGCTGAGGCGGTTATAAAAGAGGGTTGGAATTTAAATTAATTTGAAGTATAAGCTATCTAATAACTAAACTCTACCCGTTATCTTTTAATACTTTTTCCATAAAGCTAATAATCTCTTTATAGAGTTTATTTCCTTTAAAAACCATTTGAGAAATCATTTGAACGTGGTTCTTTTTTTCTATTATCTTATATTCTGTTGGTTTTCCATCTGATGTTAATTGTTCAAAAAATCGTTTAGATTGTATTTGAATGGCAGGATAGGTTCGCCCACCGGTAAAGATTAGAAAAGGAGTTTTAATCGTATTTAAATAAGTAAAAGGCGAGCCTGCTTTCCATATTTCTTCATCGTTTGAAAATGTATTCAAAAAACTATTGTTTTGTTCGCTCTGTTGGGCTTTAGTTAAATATTCATACATATCCAGGCCAAAAGCATCATTTAAAATAACCCCCTTAATTGGATTGGGTATTCCCTGGTTTTGAAAAAAAAGGAGATTAGAATTAATTAAAGCGGCTAAATGTCCGCCTGCCGAATGTCCCATAGTGAAAATCTGATCAGGATTTCCGCCATATTTTGAAACATTATTTTTAACCCATTTTATTGCTTCGGCACAATCTGAAGCCATTTGTTCATATTGATATTTTGGTGACAGACTATAATTAATGATTACTGTTACTACATTTTCACTGGCAAAATTTCTTCCCATCCACCAATAAGTTCCCTTTTTTCCGCTATTCCAAGATCCTCCATGAATAAATACAAGCACAATTTTAGGTGTTTGTATATCTTTAGGATAATATACATCTAGTAAATTCCTGTCACCATTAATGGAATTGCTATAATTTATGTTTCGTTCAATTTTAATTGCAGAATATGCTGAACTAATAATTATCAGATAAAATAACATGAAAAGAATGGATTTTATTCTCATTTTAGAATTTGTAAACGTTTTTCCGATGACCAACTTTTAAAATGTGAATAATTAGTTCATCATCTTGTATACTATAGATTATCCGATAATCATTCAATCTTAAGCGATATAAGTTTTTAAATCCGGCCAGCTTTTTATTTCCAACAGGACGAGGGCCAAGGCTTAAATCATCAAATAATTTATAGCACTTTTCTAAAAGAGGAAGGGATAGTTTGGCTAATTCTTTTTGAGCAGAACGCTTAATATAAACTACATATTCAGGCATTTTTTTTTGTTTGGACCAGGGAGTCCATTACTTTTTTATATTCTTCCTGTGGTTCATTAAAGCGACTTTCAGCTTCTAATCCATCTAAAAAATCTTGTAATTGTTCATGATAAACATGCATATCTATAACAATTGCCGACTTTTCACCTTTCTCATCTATGATATAACTAATACCTTTCATATTTTAAATATACTCATTTTCATTTTATCAAGGGATCTTTTTCTTTAGTAAAGTGATTATAAACCAATTTGTCTAATAACTTTGGAAAGAATTTATTTAAAAACACAGTCAGTTTTCCCTGAACGGTTATAATTAATGTCAGCTTTCTTTTAATCACACCTTTTATAATAATTTGGGCTACCTGTTCAGAGGTCATCATTTTAGCTTCTTCCATACTGCTTTCGCCTTGTACCGTACCATCTTTAACTAAAGCTACATTTCTAATATTTGATGCCGTAAAACCAGGAGAAGCTACCATAACATGTAAGCCGGTTTTTAAATTTTCTACACGTAAGGCTTCTAAAAAACCATTTAAAGCAAATTTTGAAGCTGAATATCCGGTACGACCGGGTAAACCACGATAGCCTGCAATAGAAGAAACTCCAACCACAGAACCTTTGTTTTTAAGTAATTCGGGCAAAGCATACTTGGTGCAATAAACAGCTCCCCAAAAGTTCACATCCATTAAATTACGTAGAACAATTAAATCCAGATCTTTAAATAAGGCACGCATTGAAATCCCGGCATTATTAATTAAAATATCAATTCTGTTAAAGGTTAACAATGCCTGTTTGATTAAATGCTCACATTCATTTTCTTTAGAAACATCACATTGTACAGCTACTGCTTTAATAGGATAATGTTGTTCCAGATCCTGAGTAATTTCGCAAAGTGTAACATATTGGCGGGCTCCTAAAACCAGATTAGCGCCTTTCTTTGCAAATTCTTCTGCACAGGATTTCCCAATTCCTGATGAAGCGCCAGTGATAATGACCGTTTTATTCTTGAGATCCATCCCTAATTGAAAGTTTTACTTAATCAAAGAGTTTTCATACGGAATACGGGTAGCGATGGAGCGGCCTAAGGTAACTTCATCCACATATTCCAGTTCACCGCCAAATGCAATACCCCTGGCAATGGTGCTTATTTGAACATTGCTATCTTTCAATTTTTTATATAAATAAAATATAGTAGTATCGCCTTCCATGGTAGCGCTTAAAGCTAAAATCACCTCAGTTATTTCACCGCCTTTTAACCGTTCAGTCAGGCTTTCAATATTAAGATCTGAAGGACCAATGCCATCCATTGGAGAAATTAAACCCCCTAAAACATGGTAAACTCCATTATATTGATTGGTATTTTCAATGGCCATTACATCCCTGGTATCTTCAACTACACAAACTAAGGTTTTATCGCGTTTAATGGCAGAACATATTTCGCAAACAGGTTGATCGGAAATATTCCGGCAAACTGCACAAAATCTAATTTCTTTTTTAAGCTGTGCTAAGGATTGATTAAACCTCTCTACATCGGCCTCTGGCTGGTTGAGTAAATGTAAAACCAATCTTAAAGCGGTTTTCTGACCAATTCCGGGTAATTTAGAAAATTCATTGACAGCGGTTTCCAGCAGCTTAGAAGAGAAATTCATGTTGCAAATTTATAGTTTAAACTCAATCTTTCTTTATACTATATGTTGTTTAATTCTAATAATTGTCCACAAATATGAATAGCAATAAACTAAGTACTTACCTGCTTCAAATATGAATTGATTTTTTTTAAAAACTTAATTTACTACTTTTAGCCCCTCAACTAAAACGAATATGGCTCCAGGTTTACTATTATCTTTTTTTATAGTCTATTTTGTTGTTTTAATAGGTGTTTCATGGCTTACTTCCAGAAATTCTTCGGATAATTCTTCTTTTTTTATTGCCAACCGGAATTCAAAATGGTATTTAGTGGCTTTCGGGATGATTGGTACAGCTATTAGCGGTGTAACTTTTATATCTGTACCGGGTAAGGTAAATAATTTCCAGTTTGATTATTTTCAATTGATATTGGGTAATGCCACCGGTTTTTTAATTGTTGCACTCATTATCCTGCCCTTATATTATCGCTTAAAACTAACCTCCATTTACACTTATCTTAACCAGCGGTTCGGAGAAACATCACATAAAACGGGCTCTCTCTTTTTTTTAGTTTCCCGGACTATTGGTTCGGCAGCCCGTTTATTCCTGGCAGCAAATATCCTTCAGATCTTTATTTTTGATGCCTTTAATATTCCTTTTTATATCACTGTTTTTATATGTTTATTATTAATATGGTCATATACTTTTAGAGGTGGTTTAAAAACAATTATCTGGACGGATACATTGCAAACTGTTTTTTTGGTTCTGGCTGTTGCTTTATCTATTCTGTTTATATCCCAAAGTTTAAACATACAGTTTACCGATATATTTTCTGTAGTCGATCAAAGTAAATACAGTAAAATATTCTTTTTTGATGAGTTTTCGACAAGTAATAGTCATTTTCTCAAGTTGTTTTTTGGCGGAGTATTTTTAACCATTGCTACGGTGGGTTTAGATCAGGATTTAATGCAGAAAAACTTAAGCTGTAAAAATATCTGGGATGCCCAAAAGAACATGCTCACATTTACAGGTATATTTTTAGTTATTAATCTGTTGTTTTTATGTGTAGGGGCATTATTATATATTTATGCAGAAAAAAATGGCATTACCGCACCCTTGGGTCATTCTGATAATCTTTACCCTGAAATTGCGCTAAACCATCTTGGTGTTATACCTGCCATCATATTTATGCTGGGTTTAACGGCTGCTACTTTTGCAACCACAGATTCTGCCCTGACTTCTTTAACAACTTCTTATTGTGTAGATTTTTTAAAGATGGATAAAAAAAAGGATTCTAATCAATCTGTGAATAAAAGACATTTGGTACACGTAGCCTTTTCAGTAATTATGCTTTTTGTATGTATTATGCTTAAAATTTTTAATGATAGGGCTATTGTTGATACCATACTTACTATTGCGGCTTTAACTTATGGTCCGTTGCTTGGGTTGTTTTCCTTTGGGATGCTTACTAAACGTAAAATAATTGATAAAATAGTTCCAATAATATGTTTAATTTCCCCGATTTTTACCTATATTATTTCATCAAACTCTGTTGAATGGTTTGGTTATAAATTCAAATTTGAACTCATCATACTAAATGGCTTAATTACATTTTTAGGTTTACTATTAATTAGTAAACATGATGAAGCATTTAAAAGAATCTAATAAATTACTAATATAAATAAGTGTGTATATGACTAGTGACGAAAAAATAAGAAGTGCTTTTGAGAATAAAAACTGGCAGGAAATAAAAGTTACAGACTCCTGGCAAATTTTTAAAATTATGGCCGAATTTGTAGATGGCTTTGAAAAATTAGCCAAAATCGGCCCATGTGTGTCCATATTCGGTTCTGCCCGTACACATAATGAAAATAAGTATTATAAATTAGCAGAAGATTGTGCCCGTTTACTTACTGAAAGAGGTTATGGAGTAATTTCCGGTGGTGGTCCGGGTATTATGGAAGCTGCTAATAAAGGTGCTTTTGAAGCAGGTGGAAAATCGGTTGGTTTAAATATTGAACTTCCTTTTGAGCAATTTAATAATAAATACATAGACAGGGATAAATTATTGGAGTTTGATTACTTCTTTATCCGCAAGGTAATGTTTATGAAATACTCTCAGGGATTTATTGTATTACCTGGTGGTTTCGGTACAATGGATGAAATGTTTGAAGCTTTAACCTTAATACAGACCGGAAAGGTTGCACGCTTCCCGATAGTGCTAGTGGGTACGGAATATTGGGGTGGATTAATGGAATGGGTAAAAAGCACCATGCTTGCAACAGAAAAAAACATAAGTGAAGAAGATCTGAACTTATATCGTCTGGTTGATACCGCCGAAGAAGCAGCCGAGCATATTTTCCGTTTTTATGATAAATATGTATTGAAACCTAATTTCTAATTCTGTTTAAAAGCAGAATTAGAAATTCATTAGGTTAAAATAAACTTTGTTGAAGATTACCACCACCCTCTTTCACTCTGGCTTCATTTACTAACAGATGAGCACGCCGGGTAGGTTCAGGAATTCGATATTTACCTACGCATTGTTTAATAATGTCTACGCTTTGCGCTATACTGACATGATGTCCCGGTGAAATTAGAATAGGTTTACAATTCTTTTTAGTACGTAAAGCTATTCCTATTATTTCATCTTTATCCAAAATTTCAGTTTGAGCAAAAGGTAAATTTCCAGGTTCTGTTACATCTCCAAATAAACGACTTTTTGCACAGCCAATAGTTGGTACATCAGCAAGCAGCCCAAAATGAGTAGCTATACCTGTCCGCCTGCGATGTGCGATTCCCTGCCCATCCAGCACTAATAAATCAGGTTTCGTTTTAAGTTTATTCCATACTTCCATTAAAGCAGGAACTTCCCTGAATGCAAGTAAACCGGAGATATATGGAAATGTGGTTTTACTGATTACTGTGACACGTTCGAGCTCTTTTAAATCAGGATAACTTAAAACAATAATACCTGCATAAACAATTTCTGAATATTTGTTAAAAGAGATATCCGCACCACCAATAATTTTAATCGGCTTTGCTAAAGGAACAATCTGGATTCGCTTTCTTAATTCATGCTGATATGTAATCGCTTCAGCAACACTTAATTTTTCGTAATCAGCAGGATTCATATTTATATGCTTATCAGAACAGATTTATAAATTTATATAAATAGTTGAAACTTTTTATAAAAACTATTGTTACTATTTTAAGAATATATTAAACGTTAAAATACGCTAAAAGTAAAAAAGATCAGACTTAATGCCTGATCTTTTTATAAAATTATATTTTGATAAATATTATCCCAAATAAGATTTTAGTATTTTACTTCTTGAGGTATGGCGTAAACGTTGTAAAGCTTTATCCTTTATTTGTCGTACACGCTCACGGGTTAAATTGAATTTTTCTCCAATCTCTTCTAATGAAAGCGGATGATTAGTACTCAAACCAAAAAACAGAACAATAATTTCACGTTCACGTTCAGTAAGTGTAGCTAAAGAACGTTTAATCTCTTCAGATAATGATTCATTAATCAGATTGCTATCTGTATTTGGATCATCATTTTCTAAAACATCTAATAATGTATTTTCTTCACCCTGTACAAATGGCGCATCCATAGAAACATGTCGGCCGGAATTACTTAATGTGTCAGATATTTTATCTACGGTAGTTTCTAAAGTATCTGCCAATTCTTCAGGTGATGGTTCGCGTTCAAATTCCTGCTCAAGCCTGGAAAACGCTTTACTAATTTTACTTAGCGAGCCAACCTGGTTTAAAGGTAAACGTACAATACGGGACTGTTCAGCAATAGCCTGTAATATAGATTGTCGAATCCACCAAACTGCATAAGAAATAAATTTAAACCCCTTGGTTTCATCAAAACGTTTTGCCGCTTTAATTAATCCCAAATTTCCTTCATTAATTAAGTCGCCTAAGGTTAAGCCCTGATTTTGATATTGTTTAGCTACTGAAACTACGAAACGTAAATTGGTTTTAGTTAATCTTTCTAAAGCTGCCTGATCTCCTTCGCGGATTTTTTGGGCAAGAATTACTTCCTCTTCTGCGGTAATTAAATCTACTTTACCAATTTCATGCAAATATTTGTCTAATGACTGGGATTCACGGTTGGTAATGGATTGTGTTATTTTGAGTTGTCTCATTTATAAATATATACTCTTAATAAAAGTCTGCAAAATTAAGAAAATTTACCTTTAAATAGTGAATAATGAAAAGTTAATGATTTTAATTGACTTTTTAAATAATTAGAATACTTTAAAATCGACAAAAATCATTCCAAGTAAATTTAAATAGCAATTTTAATTTATTAAAAAATAACGAATACAAATAAACCTACAATAAAAAGGTTGTTATATTATTTTGCATTTTACATTAGGTATAAGATTGTCTGCTTTTTTGTTTAATCTGCACAGTATCAATTCCTGCATTATTCAATTTCTCTTCTCCTGATAATTCAATAATATCTTTAAATTGTTGCAATGTTTTGTCAAAATCCACATGCTTATCCATCATAAATAACATATCATATTCAATTTCAAGCCATGTGGAAATATCGGCTTCATTGTGTTGTAATTGAACTTCCAGTTTATCTATGGCATTTGCCACTTTTGCTTCATAGCTTATTTTATCCTCAAATTCATGCCATAGATCATATACATGCTGACCCAGTTCTTTATCCAGCGTATTCCTTATCTTTTCTATCGCTTCCCGCTCTTTTAACATTTTTATCTGCTTTAGCGCTTCATCATTCATCGTATCAAAAGCTGGAATATCTTGATATAGGGCTTCTACCAGATCATGAATAATGATCATTTTTAAGGTTTTAGATATATCTATGGGCTTTTCCAGGTAAGGTTCTAATAATATGGCAATCAGGCTCATTCTCCAGGTATGTTCTGCAACGCTTTCCTGTCTGCCACTTGATAACCAGCTATGGCGCAGTTCAAATTTGAGCTTTTCAGCAATGCTAAGTATTTGAAGCACTTTGATCAGTTTATCTTTCATTTTTATATTGTTTTAATTCATTTTCTTTACTAAATAATTCTCAAGCCCTTACTTTTACCTGCTATAGTTTGGAGCTTCTTTGGTTATTGTAATATCATGCGGATGGCTTTCACGCATTCCGGCAGCAGTAATTTTTACAAAACGGGCATTTTGTAAATCATTAATAGTTGCAGCCCCGCAATATCCCATACTGGCTTTTAAACCTCCTATAAGCTGATACATTACTTCTGATAATAACCCTTTAAATGGTACGCGGCCGACGATTCCTTCTGGGACTAATTTTTTAATATCATCTTCCACATCCTGAAAATAACGGTCTTTAGAGCCTTGCTCCATGGCTTCAATAGAACCCATTCCACGATATGATTTAAACTTCCTGCCTTCATAAATAATGGTTTCACCTGGTGATTCTTCTACTCCTGCAAATAAAGAGCCGGCCATAATACAACTTGCGCCTGCTGCAATTGCTTTAGCAATATCACCTGTTTGTTTAATACCTCCATCTGCAATAACCGGAATACCCAGTCCGCGTAAGGCTTTGGCGCATTCATAAACGGCATACAATTGCGGAACACCTACCCCCGCAATAATACGGGTAGTACAAATAGATCCCGGACCAATCCCTACTTTTACAGCATCGGCTCCGGCATCAGCTAAAGCTAAAGCAGCTTCGGCAGTAGCTATATTACCTACTACAACCTGCAAATCGGGGTATTTAGTTTTAACTTCCTTTAATTTGTCTATTACCCCTTTTGAATGCCCGTGTGCGGTATCAATTGTGATTACATCTACTCCGGCTTTAACCAAAGCATCCACACGTTCTATTGTGTTAGCTGTAATGCCCACAGCCGCACCCACACGTAAACGTCCGTGTTCATCTTTACATGCTTTAGGATAATTCTTAAACTTTTGAATGTCTTTAAATGTAATTAATCCTTTTAAACAGCCATTTTTATCTACTACAGGCAATTTCTCAATTTTATATCCCTGCAGGATTTCTTCAGCCTGTAAAAGTGTGGTCCCTTCGGGAGCGATAATCAGGTTTTCTTTGGTCATTACTTCTTTAACCGGACGGGACATGTCTTTTTGAAATCTCAGATCCCGGTTGGTAATAATCCCTAACAATTTATTATCTGCACCAATAACCGGAATACCTCCAATTTTATGCTCTTTCATGATCAGGAATGCATCGGAAACTAAAGCATTTTCATGGAGCGTAACCGGATCTTGTATTATTCCGCTTTCAGATCTTTTTACTTTTCGTACTTCATCTGCCTGTTCGGCAATGCTCATATTTTTATGAAGCATACCAATGCCTCCGGCCTGAGCAATTCCAATGGCTAAATCGGACTCTGTAACGGTATCCATTGCCGCAGAAACAATGGGAACGTTAAGGCGTATTTTCCTGGTAAAATAGGTACTCGTATCTACATCACGGGGTAAAACTTCAGAATAAGCGGGAATTAGAAGTACATCGTCATAGGTTAAACCTTCTGAAACGAATTTTTGTGGATCTAGTTGCATTTGTCAATGTGGTAATTTGAAAATTCGATAATTTGCTAATGATTTAATATATTGCTATTTTTCAATTATCACATTAGCATATTGATAAATTAGCAAATTAATTTATTTTTTTCCCACCACTACCTTTTCAAACTCATTAAAGTTTAAGTATTGATTGGCTAATTTTAAAATTTCTTCCGGGCTTATTGTTCTTATTATTTGTGCATAGCGTTGATAATAATCATGATCCAGGCCGGAGAAATGAACGTTTTTAAACTTATCAGCATGAGAGAAAGCATTCTCTAAACTTCCTAACATGGAGCCAAGCATATAATTTCTAACCAGGTCTAATTCCTGTGTAGAAACAAGTTCGGTTTTTAACAAATTAATTTCTTTTTCTATTTCTGTAAGAGTTGCGGTACAAACTTCAACGCCGACTTCTGAGGCGATAAAGAAATATCCGGCGTTTTTTAAAGAAACTACTGCCGATCCGATACCATAAGTGTATCCTTTATCTTCGCGAATATTTGCCATTAACCTGGAGCCAAAATACCCTCCCAGAATTGTATTTAAAACTTGTAAACCTGGGAAATCGGGGTGATTTCGATTGATTGCCAGACGCCCGATACGTATGGCTGATTGTATAGCGTCCGGTTTTTCAATGAGCTGATCGGAACCATATAAGGAAGAAAACTCAAACTTATTTTCGGAGACAGGGTAATCATCATTCCAATCTTCGCCAAAAGTGTTATTCACTTCATTGATAATGTCTTCTGTAACCTTCCCGGAAATAATAATTGTACAATTCCTGGGTTGGTATGCCTTCTGGAAATATTCAATTAGCTGATCCTGATTTAGTTTATCATAATCACCTGCATTAATATCATAACCGTATATAGTATCTCCAAACAGCGTTTTATTAAACACTTTACGGCTTACAAAATCATTCTTCTCTAAATTTACACTCAATTTTTGTTTTTGATTAAGTATAAATGTATCCAGTTCGGTTTGCGGGAAAACAGAATCTGAAACTATGGCTTTTATAATGGGCAGCGTTGATGATAAATGCTTATTTAAAGTATATAGAGTAACACTTGCCTGATCAAAATTATAGTCGGTTTGTAAGAATGAACCATAATAATCTATTTTATCTGCAATTTGTGCGCCTGTAAACTGACTTGTACCATCATTAAGCATCGTATTTGTAGCAAAAGCTTGTAATGGTTTGTTAACATCCCAGTTAATATTGGCAAAAATTAATTCGATACGGACTAAATCCTGATCGCCGCCATTAATAATGAAGGTTTTTATACCATTTTTTAAAATGAGTGGCTTTGCCTCTAATAATTTAATATTCTCAACTTCTCCAAATTGCGGAGCTATGGTTCTATTTATCATTGTTTAATTAGCTAAATAATACAAAGTGGATGAGTTTTCTTTACGAAAAATGTATTGTGCCTGTTCTTGTATTTGCTGAAGGCTTAAATCCAAGTATTTTTGTGTTTCGGTATTTAACTGATTAGCATCGCCAAGTAATTCGAAATAAGCTAAGTTCATGGCTTTATCAAGCAGACTCATTTCAGAGAACACCATCGTAGACTCCATTTTATTTTTAACTTTAGTCAGTTCTTCGACAGGTATTAATTCTGTTTTCAAACGCTCTAATTCTGTCCAGATAGCTTTTTCGGCAATTTCCATGGAAACCCCGGGCAATGGTTTGCCTTCTACTACAAATAAACCGGCATCTAAGCTTCCGGTTAAATAAGCATTAATTTCGCTGAATAGCTTTTGGTCTTTTAGCAGGTTGCGGAATAAACGGGATGAATTTCCCCTGGAAAGTATATCAGAAATCAGATCGGCAGGGTAATAAGCACTTTCATTCCTGGCGGACATGTGGAATACTTTATAAATTGCATTTAAAGGAACATTTGCATGTACCGTTTCTTTACGCTCTTGCAGTTGCTCTGGTTCTATGTATAGATTTCTTGGTGGCTTTTTTCCTGCGGGAATATCTCCAAACCATTTTTCGGCCAGTTTCTTTACTTGCTCTGTTTTTACATCGCCGCCAACCACTAATATGGCATTTGAAGGGTTATAATGCTTAGAGAAAAAGGCTTTAACATCTTCAATACTGGCATCTTCAATATGCTTTAAAACTTTACCGATCGTAGCCCATTGATAGGGATGATTTTTATAGGCCATCGGACGCAGCTTTAACCAAACATCGCCATAAGGCTGATTTAAATAACGTTGTTTAAACTCTTCGCAAACCACATTACGCTGAACTTCCAAACTTTTCTCTGAAAAAGCCAGGCTCAGCATCCGGTCACTTTCCAGCCAGAATGCAGTTTCTATATTTACTGATGGAAGGGTGATATAATAATTAGTCATATCATTACTGGTGAACGCATTATTTTCACCTCCCACACGCTGTAAGGGCTCATCGTATGATGGGATATTGATTGATCCTCCAAACATTAAATGCTCAAATAAATGTGCAAAACCGGTTTTATCGGGATCTTCATCACGGGCGCCAACATCATACAGCACATTGACCACAGCCATAGGCGTTGTAGGGTCTTCATGTACTATAACTTTGAGTCCGTTGGGAAGGGTAAAACGTTCAAAAGAAACCATAATTTAAGTATAAACGGAGTGTATAAGATAAAGAGGAAGCAAAAGTAAGAATTTATAATAAGATGAGAAATTGGAGAATGTTTCCTGCTTTATAAGCCTAAGTTTTGATCGCTTATTTTTATGCTGGTTAGCACTTTCAAACATCCTTAACGTTTTTGATGGTAAAATATAACTGGGCCCTGGCTATATTCGGGTTTTGCGGATTGGCATTAATAGTAATTAAATAACAGCCTAAGAGGGAGAGTTTTAAATCCCTGACCAAGCTATTGCCGTTATAGCGGAATATGGTTTTGAAATTTTCATCGATGGAAATATGAAGCACTTCGCAGGCTTTAAATGCCCTGTCAACAGCAATTTTAAATTCCTGTTCATCATCAAACTCCAGGTACTCCATTAAGTCCCGGGCATAGTATACTAATCTTTTATTTTCACTCTTTCCCTGAAAATAGTTCCACCTGTTTTCCCAGGGATTATAAACTCGCAGCATGATGTTATTTTTTTAAGTTTGATAATTGCCGGAATAGTTCAAGTTCCCTGTCCGATAATTTTTGGGGTAAAACAATGTTTACCCAGGCATATAAATCGCCAAACTCCTTTTCTTTACCAAATTCAGGCATCCCCATATTTTTTAACCTTAATACTTTTCCATTATCCGTTCCTTTAACAACAGGAATTTTAACCGGCCCGCTTAAGGTATGGAGTATTGCTTGCCCACCCAATACGGCGGTATATAAATCCACAGGTAATTCAGCATACAGATCATCTCCTTTTCGTTCAAAAACCGGGTGCGGAGTAATATGAACCCTAATATAAATATCGCCTCTTTCACCCCCGTTTATTCCGGGGCCGCCTTTTCCTCTTATCTTCAGTTTTTGCCCGTCCTTAACCCCTTTAAATTTCATCTGAAGCGTTTCGCCATGCACTTCCAGCAGGCGGGTAGCCCCTTTATAGGCTTCTTCCAGGCTAAGTTCCACTTCTGCCTGGTAATCCTCACCTTTCTGTGCCGAAGCGCGGCGCCTGCCGCCCCTGGTATTAAACCCTTCTCCAAAAATTCTTTCAAAGAAGTCAGAAAAATGCTCTTCGCCGCCAAAACCCGCATTTCCGCCACCGCCATATTGTTGCCAGCCACCTGTATTCTGATACCTGGACCAGTCAAACCTTCCTGGGTCCCTCGTAGCCTGTTGTTCAT
>JBASZP010000526.1:0-5915 GCA_049660965.1 Daejeonella sp.
ACCATAAACGGTGCAACTGGATGAGAACACAAAGTTTACCTTGCGTGATGAAAAAGCGGAAAGCAGGTTAATGAGTGAATAAAAATTATTGCGGTAATATTTTAAAGGCTGCTGAACCGATTCGCCAACGGCTTTATGAGCCGCAAAATGGATAACGCCTTCAATATCGGGGTGCTGATGAAGGAATTGAAGTGTTGCTCTTTCATCACAAAGATCAAGATCAAAAAATTTTGGTTTTATATGGGTTATTTTTTCAACCTGGTCCAAAATTTTAAGAGAGGAATTGGAGAGATTATCTATAATTACCGGTTTATAACCCGCATTGATTAATTCCACTACGGTATGTGAACCAATGTAACCCGTGCCACCGGTAACTAAGATCTTTTTATCAGACATTATTTGTTGTTATAATAGGTAAAATCCTTATGCTGTATTTCGTGTTCCGGTAAAGATTTAAAATAGTCGTAGGTTATTTTCAAACCTTCCGCCCGGCTTACTTTAGGTTCCCAGCCTAAAATCGTCCGTGCTTTTGTAATATCCGGACGGCGTTGTTTAGGATCATCTGTTGGTAATTCTTTATACATCATTTTCTGGTCTGTCCCGGTTAATTTAATGATCTCTTCGCCAAACTGTTTAATGGTTATTTCATCAGGATTTCCAATATTCATAGGTTCAGCATAATCTGAAAACAACAAACGGTAAATGCCTTCTACCAAGTCATCCACATAACAAAAAGAACGCGTTTGAGAACCATCGCCAAAAACGGTCAGGTCTTCGCCGCGTAAAGCCTGCCCGATAAACGCCGGTAAAACCCGTCCGTCATTTAAACGCATTCGCGGACCATAAGTGTTAAAAATTCGCACAATGCGTGTTTGCAAACCATGAAAAGTATGATAGGCCATTGTCATGGCTTCCTGGAAACGCTTGGCTTCATCATATACGCCACGAGGGCCAACGGGATTGACATTGCCCCAATATTCCTCTGGTTGCGGGTTAACCGTCGGGTCGCCATACACTTCGGAAGTGGAAGCGATTAATAAGCGGGAGTTTTTTGCCCGGGCCAGGCCTAATAAATTATGAATACCCAGTGAACCGACCTTTAAGGTCTGGATAGGAATTTTTAAATAATCTATCGGGCTGGCGGGAGATGCAAAATGTAAGATATAATCCAGGTAGCCGGATACGTAAACAAATTTTGAAACATCATGATTATAGAACTCAAAGTTCTCCAGTTTAAAAAGATGTTCAATATTTCTCAGATCACCTGTAATCAGGTTATCCATTCCGATGACATGAAAATCTTCTTTGATAAAGCGGTCACAAAGATGTGAGCCTAAAAAGCCTGCCGCTCCGGTGATTAATATACGTTTTCTGATTTTCATTAGCTAATCAACTTTCTTCCAATACTGTTATAATAAAACCCGCAATCGATCATCTTTTGCAGATCATATAAATTACGGCCGTCAAAAATCACCTTTTGCTTCATTAATTGTTCAACCTGGTCAAAATCCGGGTTACGAAATACAGACCACTCTGTTACAATTAAAAGAGCATCCGCATCCTCCAAAGCCGCATACTGGTTTTCTGAATAAACTATTTTATCTCCAAACAGTTTCTTTACATGCTGCATCGCTTCCGGATCAAATACGCTTAACATCGCACCTTCTTTTAACAATTCATCAATGATATATAAAGCCGGCGCTTCGCGGATATCATCAGTTTCGGGTTTAAAAGCCAGGCCCCAAATAGCAAATTTCTTTCCTTTCAGATCGCCTTTAAAATACCGGCGCATTTTTTCCACTAATACCCTTTTCTGGTTGTCATTCACCTCCATCACAGAGTTTAATATCTTAAAATCATACTGGTTTTCTTTAGCCGATTTTGCCAGCGCCTGCACATCTTTTGGAAAACAACTGCCGCCATAACCCACACCGGGGAAAAGAAAACGCTTACCAATACGATCATCCGAACCAATACCCCTGCGGACAGCATCCACATCGGCGCCAACCAGTTCGCATAAATTGGCAATTTCATTCATGAACGTAATTTTTGTTGCCAGGAAAGAATTAGCCGCATACTTTGTTAGTTCCGAAGAACGCTCATCCATAAAAATGATCGGGTTTCCCTGGCGGACATAAGGGCCGTACAATTCGGCTATTAACTTTTGTGCCCGCCTACTTTGTGTGCCCACCACCACCCGGTCCGGTTTCATAAAATCATCCACCGCAACACCTTCCCTTAAAAACTCAGGATTGGAAACCACATCTACAGAAGCCGCCTCTGAATCTACGCTAGTTGAGGAGACTTTTAGATGTTGTCTGAATACTTCTTTCACCTTATCCGCAGTACCTACCGGAACAGTAGATTTGGTCACAATAACCTTATAATCCGTAATGATATTGGCAATATCCTTTGCAGCTCCCAAAACATAACTCAGATCGGCCGCCCCGTCACCATCCGGAGGAGTTGGCAAGGCCAGGAAAATGATCTTTGCATCCGTAACTGCCTCCGCCAAATGAGTGGTAAATTTTAACCGTCCCTGTTCAATATTCCGGTGAAATAATACATCCAGTCCCGGTTCATAAATAGGAACACGCCCGCCAAGCATCATTTGTACTTTTTCTTCGTTTATATCTACACAAGTTACCGTATTTCCTGTTTCAGCCAGGCAGGTTCCGGTTACTAAACCCACGTATCCTGTGCCAATTATTGCTATTTTCATTTATTGAAATTCAATTATAAAGATTTAACATTACCTTCGGCGAAGGTAAGAATTAAATTTAAAATGGCTTTTTTATACAGTTTAGGTATAAAGCTTTACACTCTTTTAGTACGCATCGCATCCTTAAAAAATGCCAAAGCTGCCGATTGGATAAATGGTCGCAGGGATATTCTTCAGCATATCCAAAACCAGGTAGATCCTAATGTACAATATACCTGGTTCCACTTTGCTTCCCTGGGGGAGTTTGAACAGGGAAGACCCGTATTAGAAAAGCTTAAAGCAAATGATCCCACTATTCACATACTGATCACCTTCTTTTCACCTTCCGGATATAAAATCAGGAAAGATTACCCCTTGGCAGATCATGTTTTTTACCTCCCGATTGACAGCGGTAAAAATGCGAAAGAATTTATCAGGCTCATCAACCCGAAACTGGCCGTGTTTACTAAATACGAGTATTGGTATTATTATTTCAAGGAGCTGCATCATCAACAAGTACCTCTTTACATTATTTCAGGGATATTTAGAAAAGAACAAGCCTTTTTTAAATGGTATGGAAGCCTCCATCGCCAAATGCTGAATTATGTCACCCATTTCTTCGTTCAGAATGAAGAAAGCAAAGCACTTTTACAAACCCTGGGAATTGAGAATGTAACTGTAAGCGGCGATACCCGTTTTGACCGAGTAGCGGAAAATGCTTTAGCACTAAAACAAATTGATCATATCAAAGAGTTTTGCCATAATCATAAAGTATTCATCGCCGGAAGCACCTGGCCTGAAGATGAAGCCTTAATCGCTAAACTTGTATCACAAAATACGGATTGGAAATTTATAATTGCACCTCATGAAATCACCGAAGAGAAGATACTTGCCTTAGAAAAACTATTACCACAAAACTCCATCCGCTATTCTCAATTAAACTTAAGCATCTCAAATCTCAAATCTCAAATCTCAATATCCAATACCCAATACTCAATTCTCATCATCGACAACATCGGCACGCTTTCATCACTATACCAATACGCAGATATCGCTTATATTGGCGGTGGTTTTGGAGCCGGGATACATAACACCCTGGAAGCCGCAGCCTTCGGATTAGCCCTCATCTTCGGACCTAATTATCAAAAATTCCAGGAAGCTATAGACCTGATTAAAGCGGGAGCAGCCTTCTCCATTAAAGACTTTACCGGACTAAAACACTGTTTCGAAAAACTTCTGGATGAACAAAACAGAGCAGAAAGCGGACAATTAGCTAAAAAATATATTATACAGAATGTTGGAGCGACGGAAATTATAACAGATCACCTTTTAATGGGATAATTTGCTAATTAGATAATTTGCTAATGTGCTGATTTGAGAATGTGCAAATAGCATTTCTAAAATTTAGCTATCAAATTGGATTTTCAAATCCACCCTAAGTCAGTTTAGTTCGGGATGCCCTGCGGAATATTCCGAATAGCAAAGGAAGGCAATGATTTTAATCAGGTAGAAAGTCTACTTGAGGAGGCGGAAAGTCATTTTAATGTGTTAGAAAGTTTACCTGAACAGGCGGAAGGTCATTTTGATATGGCGGAAGCTTTACCTGATCAGGCGGAAAGTCATTTTGATATGGCGGAAGCCTTACTTGAACAGGCGGAAAGTCATTTTGATGTGGCGGAAGCTTTACTTGAGGAGGCGGAAGGTCATTTTGATATGGCTAAAAGAATCGCTGTTCCACATGTTCTGTAAAGCATGTTGAACTTAAAAAATTAACATATCTCATAAAAGATTAATTCAGATAGCATTGACCGAAACTCTTGAATTGCAAATCCAAATTTATTAATTGCCTGATTAAGGCGCTAAAACTCAAAAACCATCCTGATGTCCGGGTTATTTAACTTACTTGTTTTCTCTTTCCCGTTTACAGTAGCCTGCAGCATATTAATCTGCGACTGATGTTCGGCAAATAAAATATCATTAATAATCTCCAGTTTTTTTACTTTCAATGCCGCGTTCGCTTCAAAATAACACCAGCACGCATCCTCCTCTATCTGGTAACCCAGGTATTTTAAATCCGCCGCTTTGCCGTTCATCTTAATTTGAAGATGATTTTTAATATAATCCGCAATAAGCGCATCCACCTTTTTGCGGTCAGTCGGTTTTAAAATATCAATCTTTACGTTATAGCGCTTTTCAAGTGTATGCTCCAGGTCATCAAAAAATATCCGGCAGCTTACTTCCAGCCTTTTCTCTTTCGCGTTATGCTTAATCTCCGTCATGCTCACATAAAAGGGATGCATTACCGCCATTAATCCAATGAATATCGTTTGTAACATACTTGCTAATTTTAGATGCAAATTTCAAAATAAATTCTGAAAAGCTTAATATTAAACAAAATTAGCGAAAGCTCTTTTATGCAAAACTTTTGGCTGTACTTTGAAATAGGTTGGAAACATATTTGCGACTGGCAGGGATACGATCATATTCTGTTCGTAACCGTTCTGTGCGGCATTTATTTGCTTAAAGACTGGCGCAAAATTTTAATACTGGTAACCGCTTTTACCATTGGGCATACTATTACCCTCGGCTTAAGTGTTTACAATCTGGTTAAAATTCCTACTAATCTCGTTGAATTTTTAATCCCGGTAACTATTCTAATTACCGCTGTGTCCAATATGACCAGGCGATCTTTTGAGGTAAGAAAGATAAAACTCAACTATTTTTTAGCTCTACTTTTCGGATTAATACATGGAATGGGATTTTCAAACTATTTAAAAAGTATGCTTGGTAAAAACAGTACTATCATTGCTGAGCTTTTTGCATTTAACATAGGGCTTGAAGTCGGGCAGATAACTATTGTAATTTTGGTACTGATGCTTTGTTATTTTGTACTCAATATTTTAAAAATTAAACGCCGTGAATGGAATTTATTCCTTTCATCTGCTATATTTGGAATCGCTTTAGTCATGGCGATAGAACGCTTTTCAACTTTAATGTAGATCATTTTAATAATAACATGAAAAAACTAATAATCCTGTCATTTGCCTTTATTGCTTTCGCGGAGTTAACATTCGCTCAAAATCAAACTAATCCCGGTTCAAACCATGGTAATAAATTTGAGCAGCTGGGCACCATGATACAGACCCCAAATTCATACCGTACTGCATCTGGCGCTCCCGGCTCACAATACTGGCAACAGCGTGCAGATTATGAA
>JBASZP010000527.1:0-4533 GCA_049660965.1 Daejeonella sp.
CCCATAAACCGCTTCCAAAGTCCGCCTTTATTTTAAATCCAGCCAAATTAGTTATGATCTGATCATTCAAAGGATCAATAGGACTTCCTGAGATATCCTTATTCCAGGGATTATCGGCCGGAAAGATCTGTAAGTCTTTTGGGATAAGAGTTTTATTGCTACAATCCACACTAATAAGAGGCTCTTCAGGTTTGGGAGATTTAGTGCCGATTTCTTTGTGGCAACCTGAAAAAATACCGAATGCGATTAACATGGGTATTAAAAGATAGTACATTTTCTTTTTTGTTCTTTTCATAATAATAGTAATATAAAGGTAAATAATTAATTAACAAGTGTATCATCATATTTAAGAGATGATTTAACTGCATATCAAAGGTAATACCTGAATTAAATTTACTACTCTCTATTGAGTAAACGGTATCTGTTATTTAGTAAACGGTCATTTTCAGTAAAAATCAGAGCGCTTTTTATATTGAATTATTGAGATTTTATTTTTTTGTTTATAAAATGTTTAAATGGAGATCCTGATTCATAACAGGAATGCACAGGACTGATTAAAAAAATTTGATAAAATAAAAAAGCGGGAGTAGGCCTTGGTCAACTCCCGCTTAAATATGATTTATGGGTTGAATTTTACAACTTCAAAATTAGCCCCTTTAACAGTATTTAATTTTTGCAAGTCTCCGTCATCCCATCTTGCATCAGGAGTGCCGCTGATGAATAAATTGCTTCCGGCATCAGCCAATATTAAACCGTATTTTTTCATAGCTCTTAAAATGATTTGGTTTACTGGCGAAAAACCACTAATATCATAATTTTGCTTTAAGCGGATACGTGCGCCCAAAGGGAGTGTATCTCCACCGCCGGTAGCATTAGTTATTATATGATTTGCGGGATGAATATATGTGCCGGATTTTATAAATGGTTGTTGCAATGTAAATCTGATAGGATGCTTAATCTCTCCCCATAAAATTTCCTGATACTTTACAAGTCCCGGAAAAATGGGTAAACCGGCTCCATCAGCAGAGGTCCAGCCATCTGGCCTCATCGCATTTGAGTTAAGATCAAAAATTGCACCGCAGGATGCTTCCCACTGGCCGTTGTTTACACTGGCATTATATAGCTCATATAATTTTTTATTATCCCTGTCAACAACAATTACATGAGAGTCTCCATTACCATTACCTTCAATAGGCGCATCTAAAGGTATAGGGTAAGGCCCCGGATCGCTTTCATGACCATAATTGTTATCATAGCTATTTCCTCTAAATATTACTGTTCTCATTGGTTCCTCTCCACAAACAGTAGAATAGGGTATACCTATTGGGTTTCCCTGCCACTGCCCTTGTCCAAAATCTGCTTTTATTGAAAAACTATTCAGCTTACTTATAATTTGAGTATTTAACGGATCAACAGGACTTTGTGAAATATCTAAATTCCATGCATTATCACTTGGAAAAATCTTTAAACTTTTTGGCAGCAGTTTTTTGTTATTACAATCAGGTGCAGTATAGTATTGCTCAGTATTTGACAATACTCCTTTTGAAGGTAACTTAATAACAACTCCTTCCTGTTTATGACAACCTGAAAAAATACTGAATACGGTTACCATTGGTACTAATAAATAATACATTTTTTTTGTTCTTTTCATAAATAATAATAATAAAGTATAAATAATTAATTAATTAACAATTAGGCATTATCATATTTAAGTAATGCGCAACTAAAGGTCAAATGTAATATTGTAATTAAATTTATTACTATTCATTGAGTAAACGGTATATATTATTTAGTAAACGGTAAATTAATGAGAAAAATATTAAAAATAAAAGTGATTTTATAATGATTTACCAAAATAATTTATTTTGTGTTTATAAAAATTCCGGTATAAAAGGAGAGCTTTTAGGAGGACTAAACAGAGTTTATTAATTGATCTGGTTGCATTATAAAAAATCGGATTAGATTTATAAGGAATGTCTAATCCGATTTAAAATGGATAACAAGAAGGAGCTATTTATCCTTCTGCTTTAGTCATTAAATTTTACAACTTCAAAATTTGAACCCTTTACCTTACGCAATTTGCTTAAATCTTCATCATCCCACCTTGCATCGGGTGTACCACTTATAAAAAAATTGCTTCCCTGGTCTGCTAATATTAAGCCGTATTTTTTCATTGCGGTTAAAATGATCTGGTTTGTTTTTGAAAAACCGCTGATATCATAATCACTTTTTAAGCGTAACCGTGCACCTAAAGGAAGCGAGTTTGGCCCGCCCTTACTTTTTAACATATGCCGGGCCGGATAAACAAAAGTACCAGGCTTTACATGTGCTCGTTTTAATGTAAACCTGATAGGATGCTTAATTTCGCCTCTTAAAATTTCCTCATACTTTATAAGGCCCGGAAAAATAGGTAAACCAGCCCCGTCTGCTGATGTCCAGCCCTCAGGTCTCATCGTGTTTGAGTTAAGATCAAAAATTGCACCGGCAGACGCTTCCCACTGACCGTTGTTTATTCCCGCATTATATAATTCGTATAATTTCATATTATCCCGGTCCAGAACAATGACATGAGCATCATCTTTACCATTATTTTCAATAGGCGCATTTAAGGGAATAGGGTAAGGCCCCGGATCGCTTTCATGACCATAATTATCATCATATTGGTTTTTTCTGAATATTACCGTTCTTTTTGGCTCATTTCCGCAAACAATAGAGTAGGGAATACCAATAGGCGCCCCTTCCCATAAGCCACTTCCAAAATTTGCCCTTAAAGAAAAGTTCTGCAAATTTTTAATGATCTCGTCACTCATTTTATCTGTTGAGCTGTTTGAAATATCCATATTCCAGGGATTATCATTCGGGAAAATTTTCAAACTCTCCGGGTATGCACTTTTATTATCGCAATCTATATGAGGAGAATTCTGGGATGGGCCGCCTTGCGAAGGGTCGCCGGTTTTAGGTTCCCTCTTACACCCTGAAAAAATACCTAATGCAATTAACATGGGTACTAAAATGAAGATCATTTTTCTTTGTGTATGTTTCATAAAAAATGTTTAGTTAATAGATGATTAATAAAAAAGTTGATGAACACCGGAATTTTAGCCGATGAGACAAGCACATTACAAAATTAGTGCCTTTCTATACTTCTAAAAGGGCATTAAAATTACAGAAGAGCTTATTAAAACAGGTGTAATATTAGAAAAACAGGCTTTTATTGGTTTTTTGAGGTATAAGGTGACTACAGCAATAAGATTGATAATTTATACTTTTTTAACATTTCCCGCCCATTTTAAACTAAGCGGATTGTATTTAACTACCGAAAATTTCAAACTTTTCCCAAAAACCATCCTGAGGCAGGGCTGCAAAAATAGATACCGGTTCATGTTTTACCGGATGAATAAACTGCAACCGGCGGGCATGTAAACAAATGCTCTTTTTAAGACTTCCCCGCGGGTATCCGTATTTATTATCCCCAACTATGGGGCAATTTAAAGTAGATAGCTGAACTCTGATTTGATGCGGGCGACCGGTTATTGGGTTAACTTCAATTAAGTAATATCCGTTAAGCTCGCCTATAAGTTTATAATTTAATTCTGACCGCTGCCCGTTTTCAACTTCATGATCATAGGCCTTGGTTACATTTTTTTGAGGGTTTTTAATCAGCCAGTGTACCAGGTTTCCTTCAGTTTGTTGGGGCCGGTTGCGAACCACGGCCCAATAGGTTTTGTGCATATCCCTGCTTTTGAACATTTTATTGATCCTGTCCAAAGCTTTACTTGTTTTAGCAAATAGAATTACACCACTTACCGGCCGGTCTAAACGATGTACCACTCCTAAATATGCGCCATTGGGTTTATTATATTTTTTAGCGATGTAACGTTTAACTTTTTCATCCAGCGGTTCATCACCGGTATTATCTGCCTGAACAATATCGCCCGCCCGTTTATTTAGTGCAATTAAATGGTTATCCTCAAACAAAATATCAGCATCAGTAATATCAGGTATAGTAGGAGGAAATTTTACCTTTTTAAAGTCGAATTTTTCCATCTGCATCTATTCTATCTGTATATTAATACTGTTCTTTTTCATTTGGAAAGGTGTTGTTTTTCACATCATTTACATAAGATTTAACAGCGCCGTTTATTTCTTCGAACAAGTTTAAATATTGTCTTAAAAACCTGGGTTTAAATCCTTTTGTGAGACCGATCATGTCGTTTATGACCAAAACCTGCCCGTCACAATGTGGTCCGGCGCCAATTCCGATGGTTGGAACTTTTACACTATTGGTTACTTCCTGTGCGAGTTTGGCGGGAATTTTTTCTAAAACAATAGAAAAACATCCCGCATCCTGAAGAAATAGAATATCTGTTTTTAAACGTTCCGCTTCGGCTTTTTCTTTTGCCCTTACCGTGTAGGTGCCAAACTTATAAATGGATTGGGGTGTTAAACCTAAATGCCCCATAACCGGAATACCTGCTGTGATTATACGCTCTATTGAATCCTTAACTTCTCCACCGCCTTCTAATTTAACTG
>JBASZP010000528.1:0-6974 GCA_049660965.1 Daejeonella sp.
TTTAAATTGGAGTTATTACTATCTGCACCAATATTACACCATTCGCCTAAAACCGAATTACCCAAATAACCCTCATGTCCTTTTGATGAATAACCGATGATGACGGAATTATTAATTTCTCCGCCAACCCTGGAAAATGGCCCAATGGTAGTCATACCATATATTTTGGCTCCCATTTTAACCTGGGAGTTTTTACAGAGCGCAAATGAACCCCGAATATGGCACCCTTCCCAGACCTGAGAATTCTTACCCAGATAAATTGGCCCTTGTAAAGTATTGAATGTGGAACATTCTGCTTCTACACCTTCTTCTACAAAAATATGATTACCTAAAAGAGTATTTGTTAAGCTTAATTTTGCTGATGTTCTTCCTTTGGTTAAACGTTCAAAGTCTTTTCTTAGTTCTAAATCATTTTGTTTAAAAATATCTTCAGGGAAAGAAAGTTTAGTAAAGGATTTAAAATATTCTGATTTTGAATATTGCTGAAGATTATTAATGCAAAACTCCTGTGCATCTGCACGGTCTAATTTAATAGCAATTAAACCATTCTTATAAAACAAGGCTTCTGCATTGGATAGTTTATCAATAGCGCTTAATAATCCTTCATCCGGACAAATGGAACCATTGATAAATAAATTTTGCTCAGAAAAATGAACAGGAAATTTTTCCTGCAAATAATCTTGCGTTAAATAAGAAATCCTCGCTTCAAAACATCGCTGCCATTTTTCAGCAATGGTTAAAATTCCAACCCTAAGGTTTGAAACAGGACGCGTGAAAGTTAGCGGAAGTAAATTCTTGCGAAACTGATCGTCAAATAGAATAATATTCATTCAGCAAAAACAAAAAAGTCCCGATTTTTAAAGACCAGGACCTGTGTATAATGTTTTACAAAAACTATTTCTTTTCGTAACGTGTACGGAATTTATCAATACGCCCGGCTGTATCAACCAGTTTCATTTTACCGGTGTAAAACGGGTGCGAAGTATGAGATATTTCTAATTTAACTAAGGGATATTCATTCCCGTCTTCCCATTTAATACTTTCTTTAGTATCAATGCAGGATTTTGTTAAGAATGAATATTCGTTAGACATGTCTTTAAAAACAACTAATCTATAATTTTTAGGGTGTAATTCGGCTTTCATTGTATTTCAATACTTTTTGGAGTGCAAATATAGAATAAAATGTAATTAGTAAAAAGTAAAACTTACTTTTATCTCGGCAATCAAGCTAACATATTCTATGGATTTAAATTCGGGGCTCCCCTGGTGGCTTATTAAAAATGGTCTTTCTGAGAACTATAATACTCTTCAAAATAACATTAATACAGAGATTGTTATCATTGGATCGGGAATTACAGGAGCGCTTTTAGCCCATTTTCTTTGTGAAGCAGGCATAAAGTGCATTATAGTTGATAAACGAATGGTAAGTACAGGCAGTACGGCAGCAAGTACCGCACAACTTCAGTATGAAATAGATACTTTTTTATATGACCTTGTAAATAAGGTGGGTACTGAACATGCCGTAAAAAGCTATTTATTATGCCTTGAATCTATTAATACCTTAAAGAAAATCATCTCTAAGCTTAAAATTAAATGTGATTTTGAAATAAAATCCAGTTTATACCTGGCTTCAAACAGTAGGGATGTAAATAAATTAAAACGTGAATTTGATATCCGTAAAGAACATAAAATACCTGTAGAATACTTGGATGAAAAAGAACTTAAAAAGAAATTTAATATTAATAGGAAGGCCGCATTATATAATAAATGTTCTGCACAGGTTGATGCTTATAAGTTATGTCAGCAGTTACTTCAATATCATATAGACAACTCAGGATTGAAAGTTTACAGCCATTCTGAAGTAAAAAAGATTGACTATCAAAAAGATCACGTTCTTATTACCACAGATAAAGGTTACCAGATAAAAGCTAAGAAGATGGTTTGTTCGCCCGGATTTGAGTCTGAGTTTTTTCTTAAAGAAAAGGTAATGAAACTGAATTCAACTTATGTTTTTGTCAGCAAGCCCGTACAAACCGAATTATGGCCTGAAAAATGCCTGATCTGGGAAACCGCAAGGCCCTATCTTTACATACGCACCACAACTGATAACCGGGTAATGGTAGGAGGCGAAGATGAGGAATTCACAGATCCTAAACGCCGGGATAAATTAATGAAAAAGAAGAATGAAACCATTTTAAGAAAGTTTAAAAAACTATTTCCCGAAATTGATCTTGAAATAGACTTCTACTGGTGCGGTACTTTTGGCGAAACAAAAGATGGTTTGCCCTACATTGGAGAACATCCCGGCCATCCTCATACCTATTTTGCATTAGGCTATGGCGGTAACGGAATTACGTTTAGTGTAATAGCAGCCGAAATAATCCGCGATATGTATATGGGAAAACCATCAGGAGATGAAAAACTATTTGCATTTAACCGGTAATTTCCTGGCAAAGCTCAATTAGAACCCCATGTGTATTTTTAGGATGAATAAAACAAATTAGTTTATTATCCGCCCCTTTTTTTGGTACTTCATTTAATAAAACAAAACCATTGTTTTTTAACCGCTGCATTTCTTTTTCAATATCGTTTACCTCAAAAGCAATATGATGGATCCCTTCCCCTTTTTTATCAATAAACTTAGCAATTGCGCTTTCAGCAGCAGTAGCCTCCAATAATTCTATTTTGGTATCACCAGTTTTAAAGAATTGAGTAATTACACTCTCACTTTCAACCAGTTCAGTTTTGTAGCTTTTCACACCTAATAATTGCTCATAAAGCGTACCCGCATCTTTTAAACTCTTAACCGCTATTCCAATGTGATCTATTTTATTCATACCTGTTTATTATGTTATAAAAATGACTATTTTATCTCTGCAAGCCTAATTAAATTCAATAATTACTGCAAAAAATATTTTGTATATTTGTGATCGAAATTTAGTTCAATCTAACCAATACAATGAACCTTCCAATATATTTAGATAATAATGCCACTACCCCTATGGATCCCCGCGTTTTGGATACCATGCTTCCTTATTTTAATTCAAAATTTGGAAATGCCGCAAGCAGAAATCACGCTTTTGGATGGGCTGCAGAAGAAGGTGTAGATTATGCCCGTGAGCAAATCGCTCAATTGATAGGCGCCAATGAGAAGGAAATCATTTTTACTTCCGGCGCAACCGAATCCAACAATTTGGCCATTAAAGGCGTTTTTGAAATGTATAAGGAGAAGGGAAATCATATCATTACCTGTGTTACAGAACATAAAGCAGTACTGGATGCGTGTAAACATTTAGAAAAATCAGGCGCAGAAGTTACCTATCTTCCCGTTAAATCCGATGGTTTAATAGACTTAAATCAACTCGAAGCCGCTATTACAGAAAAAACAATATTGGTTTCCATTATGTATGGAAATAACGAAATAGGCGTTATACAACCCGTTAAAGAAATTGCCGCCATAACACATAAACACGGCGCACTTTTTATGACCGATGCTACACAAGCCGTTGGTAAAATATCGGTAGATGTTATTGCTGATGGAATTGACCTGATGTCATTTAGCGGGCATAAAATGTACGGCCCAAAAGGTGTGGGCGCTTTATATGTACGCCGTAAAAACCCCAGAGTTAGGGTTACCGCACAAATAGACGGTGGCGGCCACGAACGCGGAATGCGCTCAGGCACACTCAATGTTCCAGGTATTGCAGGTTTTGGTAAAGCCGCAGAACTATGCCGTTTAGAAATGGCCGGAGAAGCAAAACGCCTCTCCGCCTTACGCGATAAACTGCAAACCTCTCTATTAGAAATGGAAGAAAGCTACCTGAACGGAAACCCTCAAAACCGTTTGCCGCATGTAACTAACATCTCATTTAAATATGTAGAAGGCGAAGGATTAATGATGGCCATGAAAGACCTCGCTGTTTCTTCAGGTTCGGCATGTACATCCGCATCATTAGAACCGTCTTATGTTTTAAAAAGCCTGGGCCTGTCTGATGATCTGGCACATTCGTCCATACGTTTCGGTTTAGGCCGCTTTACAACAGAAGAAGAAGTAGACTTTGCCATTGCACAAACCAAAAAAGCAGTCAATCACCTGCGTGAACTCTCCCCACTTTGGGAAATGTTTAAAGAAGGTGTTGACCTGGATAAAATTGAATGGGCAGAACATTAATAATTTGCCAATTAACCAATTTGAGGATTTGAAAATGGTTTTCAATTGGATAAATAAATAACATTTTCAAATTATAACATTAATGATTTGAAAATTAACCAATTAGAGGATTTGAAAATGGTTTTCAATTGGGTAAATAAATAACATTTTCAAATTATGACATTAATGATTTGAAAATTAACCAATTTGAAGATTTGAAAATGGCTTTCAATTGGATAAATAAATAAATAACATTTTCAAATTATAACATTAACAAATTTTCAAATTATAAAGCTATGGCTTACTCAGAAAAAGTAATAGATCACTATACCAACCCGCGTAATGTTGGTACATTAGATAAAAATAACGCCAGCGTTGGCACCGGTTTAGTTGGCGCCCCCGAATGCGGCGACGTGATGCGTTTGCAAATTCAGGTTGATGATAACCACGTCATTACAGACGCGAAATTCAAAACATTTGGATGCGGCTCCGCAATAGCGTCTTCATCCCTGGCAACAGAATGGCTTAAAGGAAAATCAATTGATGATGCCATGAAAATAGATAATATGGATATTGTGGAAGAATTAGCCCTTCCGCCGGTAAAAATACACTGCTCTGTATTGGCTGAAGACGCCATTAAGGCCGCGATAAATGATTACCGCGTTAAAAACGGTTTAGAAGTCCTGGAAACAGCAAAATCACATCATTAATTAGATTTGGGTACTGGGTATAGCGTATTGAAATAATCTCAATACCCGATACTCAATACCCAATACCCATAACATGGTAACAGTAACAGATAAAGCAAAAAAGAAAGTAGAACAACTCATGCTGGAAAATGGCCTGGACAATTCACATTTTCTACGCGTATCCGTTCAGGGAGGAGGGTGTTCAGGCCTGTCCTATAAACTTGATTTTGATAACGAAGAAAAACCCGGAGACCAGTTTTTTGAAGATCAGGGTGTAAGAATGGCCCTTGATATGAAATCCTTTCTCTACCTCGCAGGTACAGAACTTGATTTCTCTGACGGATTGAACGGTAAGGGATTTAATTTCCATAATCCAAATGCAACACGTACATGCGGTTGCGGTGAGAGCTTCTCCGTTTAAACAAAAATCCGTTAAAGTAATGTTCTTTAATGGATGAATCTAAATCCACCCGTTCTTAATTTTTCTTCATATAAACTTCGAGATTCTTCATTGCCGTTTGTCTGACCTTATTTCTCAGGAAACCCGTCCAGCCTAACAAAAACCCTTTAAGCCCCAATGCCTGTTTTGTCCATTTATAAAAATCAAAATGGTCAGTATGCTTTATAATCTTACCATTTTCAAAAATAAAGTTTGCTTTAATCCGGTTAACTACCTTCCGCTTTGTTTGCGAAAAAGTATATGTCGCTGTCCATTCAGCGCTGCCGCTTATATCATCAGCCGCAATATTCTTAAACTCCAGCTGGAGATCCTTACCCCTTTTGATCAGCATTTCCCACATAGCCTTTACCTGGGCTGCATCCAAGTTTTTAAACACCTCGTCATTAAAAATCGCATCAGCAGCATAACATTCCTGCATTACTGTATAATCTTTATTTTGAAACGCCTTGTAAAATGTGCTGATTAATTCCTGGTTACTGGTCATCATATACCTGCTTTAATAATTAAAGATTTGAATAGAATGCGAATAAAAGATAGTTTAATAATTCCGCCAAATTAGTTAAAAGCCATAGAATTTCATAAACCTGCTATTAGGCATGTTCTGAAAGGCATGTCGAACTTAGTGGTCAGATCGGATTTCCAATCCTTAGCAGGTTCCTATGATCAAATTGCCAAAGATCACTCTGATCATGAATATTAGTGTTTTGTCCCCGCAGGGTTTCTCAGAGAGAACCCTGCGTTTGCATTGCCAGGTATTCCTGCTGTTCGACATGTTCTGAAAGGCATGGCGAACTTAGTGATCAAATTACCAAAGATCGCTTTGATCATGAATATTAGTATTATATTTAGCATAACTAAACACAAATACTCACCTCAAAACAAAAAAATTATGAAACACTTTTACACAAAAAGATCAACCCCTTCTTTCAACTTTCGCAAGAAAAGCGTCGTCAGTAACCTTCTGGCCGGCATAAGCCTATTATTGTTCCCGGTTTTCGTCCTAGCGCAAAACACCAATTTTGGTACAGGCACATTAGCGAGCAATACAGGTACCAATAATTCCGCCTTTGGTTACCAGGCCCTCTTTTTAAACACCACAGGAAACAGCAATACAGCCAGCGGTACACATGCGCTTTACAACAACCTTACCGGAAGCAATAATACGGCTAATGGTTACCGGGCCCTCTTTTCCAATAAAGACGGAAACCGTAATACAGCCACAGGGATGAGTGCGCTGTTTTTTAATACCCTTGGACTTAACAATACCGCTAATGGTTATAATACCCTTTTTAATAATACCGCGGGTAATTATAATACAGCCAGCGGCCATACCGCACTTTATAGCAACACCACAGGAAATTACAATACAGCATTAGGCTATGGCGCAGATGTAAACACAGGCGCTTTGAATAATGCCACAGCCATAGGAAGCCAGGCAATAGTAACGGCCAGCAATGCCATACAACTGGGCAATGCGGATGTGACCCAGATATTTGCAGGAACGGGTAAAAAGACCACACTAATTGCAGGAGGCTTACAAATTACCGGGGGGATATTAGAAAAGGGGCGGGTACTTACTTCCGACGCGAACGGGGTGGCTGCCTGGGGCGCTCCCGGAGCCGGACCGGCGGGGCCTACGGGCGCAGCAGGCCCGCAGGGTATTCAGGGTCTAACT
>JBASZP010000529.1:0-2588 GCA_049660965.1 Daejeonella sp.
CTTAATCTATATCCGATCTGAAGTTGCCATTCCCAATCTTTAGAAGTTTTAGCGTTAATTTCATTTAAAAGGCGCTCTACAATTTCTTTTGTATCTTCTTCTAAATACTTTACGGATGATAACGCTAACTCAAAGTCGATGCGTATTATAGTTTCTAAAAACTTATCAGCTTCTTCTTTTTTTAATAAACTTAAGCATAGAAATAACGCCTGATCCCAACGTCTAAAACTTAGTTTTTCTTTTAAGATTTTGTTGTTGTCAACGAAAAGTGAAGCGAGTTTATTTGCAGCTAAGTATTCAGTAACAGACTGGTGAAAGAAACATATTCTTCCATTAACAAGTGGAATTAAAAAGTCTTGACTTACCAACCAGTTTATAACATCTAAACTTGAAACAGTTATATCCGTGTTTTTCTTTGCCTCAGATTCGATAAGCTTTTTTAATAGCTCGATTTTGAATGCTTCTTCACCATTGTTTAGAGCAGCGATTGCTACGCTTGATAGAGGCTCTAATAAGTTAATGTTAGCTTTAAATCTTTCATTAAGCCTTTTGTTAATCAAGCTTAGTAACGAAGAATAGATTTTTTTTGGACTAGTTTCAGACTCAATTTGAAATTGATTTTCAAAAATTAGTTTGTAAAAAAACGGCTTTTGTAACAAGGAGATTATTTCATTTCTGAATATCCCCTTAAGTTCTAGTCTGTTTTGAGCTAAACTAGATTTTACAAATTCTTCGTCAATAGAATCCAGATTGAAAGCGGGGTATTCCAATTCCTCCAAACCATCAATGGTACGAGATGAGATTACTAGGGAGAAACTATAATTTTTCAGTATAGTTGAAAAATCGGAATTCCAAATTTTTAACTCAATGAACTCTTTTGGAACTTCATTAAATGCATCTAAATATAACTTGACCTTGAAGTTTGAGCACAAGATCGATAGATTAATTCCAACTGGAATATTTTGTTCAATCAACTTGACCAAATTTCCTTCATAAAGTTTTAAGTCTACATATATCGGGATAATGGTTTCATTTGTTTTTAGATTATCTTCAATACAAGCTCTACTTAAGTTTTTTGATAACCTTGCAACACTTGCTTTGAAAGAATAGCTTTTACCTCCTCCAGGAAGTCCTATAAGGATGAATTTGTCAGGTCCATCATCGAGCAGTTTTTCAATTGGAGCCTCATAAAATCGAAAATTATTATCTCTCTTTTTATTGCTTTCAATAGGATGCACAACTAGCGGAAGATGCAATCTTGAAGTTTCAAATCCATAATACTTAGCTGCGTGTCGGTTTAAACTAAGTATAAACTCCGGATTTAAAACGAATGTAGAACTACTAACTTTAGTCTCAGAAGCTTTTAAGCTATCTAACAATTTTAATATTGGAGTGTGGTCTTTTTTCCCATTTGATACAGAAATTGTTCGATATTCTATTAAATGAATTCCAAAGTTTCTCCGCCAATAATCTTTCTCCTGTTCCCCTATATCAGCCATAATAGCATAATGGTCCCTAGCTCCCCCTTTATAAGTGTTGATTAATAAATCTTTAAGGTATAGGAAATCAGGATCCCTCAATCCAAATCCAATATATACTATTGGTCTACTTAGCATTAAAGTTCTAGCGGTTTCTAGCGCATGATTAAGCTCTCCTCCTGGATTTAATGCTCTGTATTGTTCCCTAGTTAAAATTATGCTATCCGAGTTTTCTGCATCTCCATGAAGCTTAAACAAAAAGCTGTTTGATCGAGCACCTACAATTTCAGATGTTTCTGTAAGTTGTGTGTTAACAACAGTCCGGAAATATTTATCAGATTTCCATTTCTGGAAACTCATTTCAAGTAACTTGTCATAGTTTGTGGTGATATAACAATTGGGACCCAATGCAATTATCTTATTATGAATGTCGTGTGGTTGTGCATTTCCTAGTCGACTTGCTTCTCTTATGAATTGAGCAAATTGCGATTTTGTTAATTTGTCAAAACCATAACTGGCCGCTTGCAGAAGATCACCTCTTTTTAATTCTTGTTCTGTCAGGTTTGCATCCAAACCGTTTTCTTTAATAAAATCTATAAGTTCTTGAATTAGTTCTGTCCAAGTAGGAAGATCTGACCAAAGAGAGACTCCAGATCCAATGAATAAAACCGTGTCTTCCTGTTTGAGTACTTGTCTTAACTTTTCAATCATTGAGATTAGTTAGGTTAAAAAATTTCAATTCACCCTATTCACATCCACACTCACTTCAATCTGCTGTCCACCGGAACTGAAAATAATTCCCTTAATCGGAGCAACATCAAAGTAATCTCTGCCGGTAGCAACTACGGTATGATGTTCAGATGGTAACAGATTATTAGTTGGATCGAATTCTACCCAGCCAACTTCGGGAAAGTAAACAGCCACCCAGGCATGCGAGGCATCGGAGCCAACCAGTTTTTCTTTACCGGGTGGAGGTATGGTTTCAATGTAGCCGCTTACGTATCGCGCAGGCAAACCCATGTTGCGCAGGCAGGCAATCATTAAATGCGCAAAGTCCTGGCACACACCTTTGCGTGCTTTTACAACTTCTTCTACAGGTGTGTTTATGGT
>JBASZP010000530.1:0-1757 GCA_049660965.1 Daejeonella sp.
GTCAATATCAAATGGATTTTCCAGGGTCCTGTTATAGGCATCATAGTCTTTTCCCCGAAATGCTTCCAAAGGTGTTGCCAGATATGGTCCGGTTCTTTTATCCCTGATTAAGTCATGCAAAAAATAATTGTCTTTTACATACCTGCCCATCAGCTCTAAATCTTTTTCAGCATATTCCTTCACTGAATCTTTTAAGTCATCGAGATGAGCATCCGAAAAAGTAAACAGCATTTTATTTTTTAATGTTTCAAAAAGATTAAGCAGTTCCGGACTATGGGATGGGTGAGCCTGATTTAAGTATCTGTAAATATTACTGTCGCAGTAAATCCTGAGCATGTAAAAAAAATTAGAGATGAAAGTTTTGCTTGGAAAACGAGCTTTGTATAAAACTAATAGTAAATGAATCTATGAATTCGTCTTTAAAAACTCTTTGCTCTCATTCATTAAACTTTGCTTTAAAGTTGCCCCAGTTAATGTTAATCATCTTAGTATAAAATATTTGATAATCCATTTCAAATTTCGTAAATAAATACGGCATTTGCTATTAAACACAATTAGTCTTTAATAACTCCCAATTCCTCCCCAATTGCTCCATAATCACTCCGTAATCACATCGCAATGACTCTGTGAAATGTTCCACAAAAAACTTTCATTGGACAAAATCGGACAATATCATCCCAAACTGACGATTACTGACAACTTCTGCTAACAACTGCGAAAAACTGGCTCAAAGTGGAAAGGGCTGCTACGGCACAATAATATGTTTGCAAAATGAAAAAATATTTAAGCCGCTTAAAAGAAAAACCATTAGTAGAAGGTATAGATGAGAGCAGCAAGGTGGTGCAGATGGGAAGACTCAATTAAGACGGTGAAATAAATACATTTCATTGATAATCAATAATATGTATATTTGAAAAGGGAAATGATGGAAAAGAAACTGGAAGAAAAAGAGAAAATATCCATTGCTGAAATCAAAGCAGATTTTGAAGCCGAAGGAGAAATATTTGAGGATAGTGAGGTTGAGAAAATCCGGGGTTTTTTATACCTGCTTGCACAGATAAGTTATGAGCAGTACAACCGGAGTAAGCAGGTCAGTGAAACATCAAGTGGTAAAATAATAAACATAAATAGCAACTACAATGAATCAACAAAAAGCAATACTCTATATCCGTGTGAGTACGGACGAACAGGCTGAAAAAGGTTACAGTCTGAAACACCAGGAAGAAAGATTAAGACAATACTGCCAGCATCAGCGAATAGAAGTTGTTGCGGTTTACAAGGAAGACCATTCCGCTAAAACTTTTGAAAGGCCAGAGTTTACCAAACTCCTGGCCTTTTTAAAAAAGAATAAGGGATGTGCTGACCTGCTCTTGTTTTTAAAATGGGACAGGTTCAGCCGTAATGCAGGTGATGCGTACGCAATGATTAACCAGTTAAATAAGTTGGGTGTAGAGCCGCAGGGTATTGAGCAGCCGCTTGACTTGAATGTTCCTGAAAATAAAATTATGCTCGCATTCTACTTGGCCGCACCTGAAGTGGAAAATGACAGGCGTTCATTAAATACGATTGCAGGTATGCGAAGGGCAATGAAAGAAGGTCGGCATGTAACATTAGCCCCAAGAGGTTACCGCAATGCAAGGAATGAATTGAACAGGCCGATTATTGAACCTAATAAAGATGCTGTGCATGTTGCCTGGGCATTTGAAGAAGTGGCAAAGGGAATTGACACGGTGATGGATTGCTGGAAGGCAGTAACG
>JBASZP010000531.1:0-1546 GCA_049660965.1 Daejeonella sp.
GTATAAATCGTGTGAATGATAAGCTTGGATTCGACCTTCATGAAGTTACCGAGGTAGCAAGGGCAATGAAGGAACTTGACAAGATGTCGACAAGCACTAACATTGGTCTGAACGACCTGGATGATGATAAGAGTCTTTTTGATCATCGGAAATCAAGACGAAAAAGAAAGCACAAGTACGATGGAGATGATGAATTCCTGGATTCTCTCTCAGATACATTTTAGGCATCAAAAATTCTCAGCTAAATGAGTCAAAGTAATAATCTACAATTCGAGTTTATGACGAAGGGTCAAGAAGTGATGATTCAAGCGTTTGGTTACTGCATAAAAAACCAGAAAAAAGTATTCCTGCTGGACGAAGCAGGCAGTGGATTTAGGTATACGCTGCAGAAGGCTTTTCGGGAAGGTATGTTTGGAAATACCCGGATCATCTCAGTGTCTGTGGTACCGACTTTAGATATGACTAATTTGGTTATGAGTATCTACAAACAATCTTGTACGGTTAAATTTTCAAATCTAAACAAGAAGGCTGTTGATCTTCACGAGTTACTTGTAAAGATCAATAGTCGACTTAGACAAGATCTTCTTGGCAAGAGGATATTCATTGTTTTTAATCATGTGCATTTACTTCGATCCATGGAGCGAATGCAAGCCTTTGTTGATCTGCTGATGTCTATCCCATTCCCTTGTGGAGTTATTCTGCGTACTACGGCAAGACACATTAAGTCGATTCAAAAAAGTAAGGACTTTGACGGACTTTATGCGACAATCCGAGTAAGTTTTGGACTGAAAAAGGTTCCACCTGTGACAAGGGGAGATGTCGAAACACTTTGCATAGCAAATGGACTTACCGATAGGGTTTTGATTGGTGAACTTGCCAGTAAATCGAAAAATCTAAAGGTAGTCCAGTTTTATATAGACAAAGCAAAAAAAAAGCTTCCGCCAACTTCTCAGCTGACGTTGAGTTTTTTTGAATAATTCCCTCAATATAAGAGTTAGTACTGCTATCCAATATTAATCTGTTGATTTCGAGCGAATACCAGGACATTTCTATAGGACATTTATAAATAGAAGTTACGGACTGGAATAGTCTCCAAAATGTTACTTAACATAATATAAATTATATAACTTTTTCCTTTAAGTTTGTTAAACCGATGCGAAACGCATCATTTTTCAAAATTCTGTTAAACTATTACTTTAAGTAAATTTTGAAGATTTTGAAGTTATTAAAAAAGCTGTTTACCGCAATGGGATTTGAGGTGAACGGAGGTCATAAGACCAGAACCATTTTTATAGTACATGAAAGAAAAGGATTAGCTTTTCAGATCATACAGAGGCCGGATAATTACTATTTGATTAATTCTATTCAACGGCCTTTTAGCCTGGAATTATTGGCCGATAGTGAAGCGCATTTATTTTTTAAACTAGTCAAACACCCGTATTTTTTTAGCTTATGAAGTGCGTTATCACTGTCGCCAATGAAATTAAAAATGAGGTTACCACATTTGAAATAGACGGACTAAGTACGGCTTATCAATTTGTATGTG